>DAOVIP010000149.1 GCA_030671465.1 Candidatus Aminicenantota bacterium
AATGATCCCGAGGTGTCCGGGGCGCTTCTACAGGCTGTGGAACAATGGGGAAAAGAACAGGGTATGAGTACCATGACCGGACCCCATGGTTTTACCGATCTGGATCCGGAGGGGTTGTTAATCGAGGGATTTGACAAGGTTCCCACCATTGCTTCCAATTATAATTTCCCCTACTATCAGGAATTGCTGGAGCAATATGGATTTGAAAAGGAAATTGATTACCATGAGTTTATTGCCATTGTTCCCCATGATACCGGACTCCCGGAAAAACTGCTGCGAATCGCCGACCGAATCGGTGAACGGGGCAGTTTAAAGGTCCTGAAATTCGATAACAAAAAACAGTTGATGAAACGGGCGGAAGAATTATTTTATCTGCTGGATGAGACCTTTGAAGAAATATACGGTTCGGTACCCCTGACCGAGAAGCAGGTTAAATATTATGTGAAAAAGTATATTCCCTTTGTTCACAAGGACCTGGTTAAGGCAGTGGTGAACGAACGGGATGAAATGGTGGGGTTCATGATTACCATGCCCAGTTTGACCAAGGGATTCCAGAAGGCCAAGGGTCGGCTCTTTCCCTTTGGCTGGTATCATCTGTTAAAGGCCATGAAAACCTATGAAATCCTTGATTTTTATCTGGCCGGGGTCAAGAAAAAGTACCGGGGTGTCGGGGTTGACCTGATCATGGTGGTTGAGATCGGCAAAACCGTTTTGAAAATGGGCTTCAAATACACCGAATCAAATCTGGAACTGGAAACCAATGTAAAAGTCCAGGCCCAGTGGAAGTTTTTCAATCCCACCCGTCACAAGAGCCGGAGAATTTTCAGAAAAGATATCAGATAAAGCATAGAATATCTGCATAAATATTTACCTCGAAGCGGCATGAAGGGGATACAATTATCGCTCAAGGAAAAAATCGGCCAGATGTTCATGGTGGGTTTTTACGGGACCGAACCCGCTGATGAGATCGAGACCTTTATTAGGGAGTATCATCCCGGGTTTTTCATCCTTTTTTCGCGGAATATCCGATCCATTCCCCAGGTTATTGAACTGACCAATACCCTCCATGCCATGACAGTGCTTTCCCCTTTCCTGTTCATTGACCAGGAAGGCGGCACCGTGGTTCAATTCAGGGAGATGGCTGCCACCGTGATTTCCCACATGGGTCTGGCTGCAACCGGTCAGCCGGATAATGCCCGCCGGGCTTCGCGTATCCTGGCTTTGGAATTGGATGCCTGCGGATTTGACGGAATTCTGGCCCCGGTTCTGGATGTGAATTTCGAGGAGAAAAATCCCATTATCGGGATCCGGTCATTTTCGGATGATCCGGAGGTGGTCATTCGCTATGCCAAAAAGTTTTATCAGGGCCTGCAGGACAGCGGCCTGGCAGGGTGTGGCAAGCATTTTCCCGGTCATGGCGGAACCGTGGAGGATTCTCATCTGACCATTCCCCGGGTGGATATATCCCCGGAGGTCTTTTCCCGTTTCTGTCTGCAGCCTTTTTTGGCCCTGGCCAGGGAGCAGATCGATTCCCTGATGACCTCTCATGTGATTTACCAGGGGATTGCCCGGAATATGGCCACTTTTTCTCCTGACCTGATTGGCCGGGTATTAAGAGGGGAGTTCAATTATCAGGGCGTGGTGTTCAGTGATTGCCTGGAAATGCAACCCATTAAGGACCATTTCTCAACCGAGGAAATCGTGACCCGGGCGGTCCGGGCCGGGGTGGATGTCATGACTGCCAGTCACCATCTTGATTTTCAGAGAGAACTGTTTGATATTCTGTATTTCAAGGTAAAAAACAACCAGATCGAGGAGAAGCGACTGGACCAGTCCCTGTCCCGGATCCTGGACCTGAAAAACCGGTATCATCTCCTGACCACACGAAAATCAAGGGATGGGGTTTTGGGTGAAAAAGCAGCCAGAAGTCATCTCAAACAGGAGTTGAAACTGGCGGAGAAGTCCATTACCCTGCTGCGAAATGAGTTGGGCCTGATTCCATTGAACCGAAACCGGAAAGTCCTGATCCTGGAATGGCAGAAAGTGAAGGCCACCCAGTCGCTTTCCCAGGCAGATGATACGGCCCTGTTAACGGAAATGGCCGGCAACATTTTTCAACAGGTTGAAACCCGGCTGTTGAAACTGGACGGGTCGGTACCGGAAGGGATTCTGGACCGGTTGAACCGGTTTGATTATGTGATTGCCGGACTATACTCGCGTAATCCCGGGATTGCCTCAGTTCAATCCAGTGCTCTGAAGCGCATCAATGAAATCCGTCGGGATGTGATTGTCGTGGCCCTGGGAAATCCTTACGATATCAGCCATTTTCCGAAAATAAAAACCTATCTGGCTACCTATGGATTTCGCCGGGTTCAGATCGAGGCCCTCTTTAAAGTCCTGACAGGAGAGATCGAGGCTGCCGGGAAATTACCGGTTCGTATCCACGGGATTGTTTAGTACCCGAACTCCGAAAATAAAAAAGCAGGGAACCCGACTCGATTCCCTGCTTTTAATCTATCTGAAAAGAATTGACTTAGCGTTTTTTCCTGCTTGAGCTAGATGATCTGGAGCTTCTTGAAGAAGATCTGGATGAAGAGCGGGATCCGGAATAGGATGAGCGGGATTTGGTCCGGCTGCTGGAACCGCGGTATGAAGATCTGGTCCGGCTGCTGGAACCACGGTATGAAGATCTGGGCTGGCTGGAACTCCGGTAAGATGAACGGTATTGACTGGTCGATCGGCTGGGTGAATAGGATCTATTAGAAGACCGGTAACTGGATCGATAGTTCCGGGACGAATAACTCCGGCTTTGGGTGGACCGGGTTGATGAAGGGGTGCGGGAACGGTAATAGCGGTAGGAAGAGCTGGTGGAATTCGAAGGCCGGTAGGATTTATATGAAGACTGGTTCTGGCTGCGAGTAGTCCTGGCGGCATTCCGGTTTTGAGTGGAGGAGGTATAGCGTTTTTGACTGGAGGTATATCTACTGCTGCTGGAGGTGTTGCGACTTGCAGACGAGGTTTTTCCTCCTCTATAATAGGATTGGCCCTTCTTTTTCTTGGTTTTCTGGGTTCCGGTACTCGAGCGTTTTCGGGTGGTGGGAGAATAAGACCGGCTTGGATAGGATTTATAAGAAGATCCTCGGGTTGATTTGGGTACAGTGCGGTAGGATTTATAAGATCGGCTCCGGTAGGAGGTTCTTGAGGTTGATGTATTTCTGGAAGAGGCGAAAGGCTGGGTCGATGAATTCCGGCTCCGGGAATATTTGAATGCATTGGATCTGGAACGGGTGCTGGTTGTGGTTCGGGATGTTGAAACTATACCGGCTCGCTTGTACTGGACGGCCCTGCCTCTGGCATCGGTGACATTCATCCGGGAATCAGAGAGCCGATCCCGGGGGGCAGTGGTTCGGTGGGTCAGGGTATTGGATTTGACCCTGGCAAGGTCGCTCCGTTTGAGGGCCACCTTGTTGATATGGGAAGCTGAAAGCTGGTTTTTCTTGACGATGATATTGGATTTGGAGTGAATGGGTATTCCCTTCCGGTAATTGTAATTTCTCATCCATTTCTTGTTGAGGATGATCAGAGGACGGTTCCAGTAGCTTAATGAGCACCAGCTATAGTAGTAATGGTTCCAGGACCAGCTCACCCAGGCCGGTGACCAGTGATAGCCGGGAATCCAGTACCAGCCGTGAAATGCACTCCAGTGCCACCGGCCGTAATGGTGGGTATACCATCCCCAGGGATCATGACTGGACCAGACATACCCGTAAAACGGATTCTGGATCCATCGCCCGTTCCAGTAGGGTCTCCAGTAGGATCCAACATTATAGGGAATCCATATATGGGATGTATATCCCGGTTCGTAAATCCACCGGCCGGATCTGGACAATTCATATTCGTAATCTTCGTAACCGCTTTCCAGGTAGCGTGACGAGCTGTGGCGGGAATATCCGATGGTTTGGTTTCTTTGATTGTTCCATTGATCGAAACTATCCCGGTCAGAGCTCTGAAAATAAAATGGCCGTTCCCTGACATTTCCGTTGGCCATCACGGTTTTTTGATTGGCCCGCACATTCAGGCTGGTATTATCACCGGCCACTTCGGCAATTCCCTCTTGCACATATATCTCGGTATTGCCTGATTCATTGACATTGATCCGGTATATACCCCGGTCCAGAAGGAAAATACCGCAGTCCGGAGTTTGGATTTCAATATCCTTTTCCCGGTCGATATTTTCCATATCCAGATATATACCCCCCTTTAAAATCCGCATGATAAGGTTGGTTTTCCTAAGGCTGGGAATTTCGGTTAATATGATTTCCGAATCATAATCCAGTCTTAAATAGTTGCTGCGGCCAAGGTACAGCTCTAGCCGGCCGGAAGTGGTGCCGATCTTATCCTTTTCAAAAACCGGTAAATTAACGGTGGCCTGCTCCAGTCCCTGATCATAACTGCGCTGGACAAAGGCTTCTCCGCTGGTGTATTTGACCCTGAGCACTTTGGCATTTTCATAGTACTTGGCTTCAGAAGTTACCGGATTCGAATCATCTGTAAAAACAGAGAGGTTGAGGACAACCAGACATATAAGTAGAGTAAAAATATGTTTCATTTTAACCTCCTGAAACAGAGAAGCAAATTCAATGCCAACCGGTAGGACTGTGGGTGTAACTTATTTGGGACATTTCAGCAGAAAATGGTTGAATCGGGTGACAACCACTGCCTTTATTTAAGAATTTTCAGGATTTTTTCAGCGAGTTTCTGGTTTTCCTGAAAGGCCGGGCTTTTTTTATTGGAAAAATAAAAGGGGGATCCGTCTGTTTTTTTCAAACCGATCCGGGGTTCAAAAGGAAACTCGGCCAGCAGGTCATAACCCAGGACTTTGGAGATACTACGGTTATCCTCATTGGGGTAAAGTTCTATCTGGGATGAGCAATCCGGGCAAACCAGAAATTTCATGTTTTCGACAATACCGAGAATCCGGGTATTGGTGGTCTGGTACATGTTGATCATCTTTTTCACATCCGCAATCGAGGCTTCCTGGGGGGTGGTGACAATGATTCCTCCGGAGAGTTCGGTTTTCTGGACTATGGAGAGCGGGACATCCCCGGTTCCCGGGGGCAGGTCGATTAACAGGATGTCCAGTTCTCCCCAGTCGACATCGCTGAGGAATTGTTCAATGACTTTGTTGGCCAGCGGTCCCCTCCAGATCAAGGCCTTTTCCGGAGCAGCCACAAATCCCACCGACATGACTTTGAGGTTGAATTTTTTAACCGGGATCAGTTTAGACTTTTTGACAGCGGCCACTTCATTTTGAAGCCCCAGCATGAGGGGAACATTGGGACCGTAGATGTCGGCATCCAGCAGGCCAACCTTCTTTTTCTTTTCAGCCAGGGCAAGGGCCAGGTTGATTATGACCGTGGTTTTTCCCACACCCCCTTTTCCCGATGCAATGGCAATAATATTTTTGGCCTTTACCGGTATAGGAGAAAATGGACTTTTTTTCTTTTCAGTCAACAGTCAATGTAATGGATTAAATGTTCAGTCTTTTATGCAGGAATCG
>DAOVIP010000076.1 GCA_030671465.1 Candidatus Aminicenantota bacterium
ATTTCTTTCCTATTCCAATAACATGTTGCTCCTCTTTTCCCTGCCCTTTTCTCTGTTGATCATGGTATTAATCAATAATCTGGAGAGGTCATGAAAAAAAGCTTTTTTATTTTTATTCTGGTTCTTTTATTGATGATCTCTTTAATACTGCTGAGGATCCAATCCATTTCCTTTCCCAAAGAGGGTGGGGATGAAACCGAGATTATCTATCTGGAGGAATTTCAGGATGACGACCGTATCTTAAAAATATTTTCAAAAAATGATCATTTTTATATTAAACCATTTATCTATGAGATCCAACTGAATGGCCAGGATATCAACACCGAAATGGAAATCTATCACAACGATATCATTTCAGCCAGAACCAAACAATTTCGCTTTGAAATTCAACCAAAAGTCCGATCCTTTAAAAAAATCTTTCAGCGACCACTTAGGGAAATCCTGCCGCTTCCCGGTAATGAGAAATTTATCGGGGGGTGGATGTCTCCCATCCAAAGACGGATTTTGTCTTCCAAAAGGGATAAGCAACTGTTGAAAAAACTGATCATTGAACTGGAACCGGAACTTTTGCAGAAAATAATTCCTGCAAGAAACGAATTTGGTGGGCGCCTGATTCACCTCAGGCGAAAAAAGACCGGGGCTGGCATCCAGATCAAGTCCGAAGCGGTCAATATGATACGAATTCAAAATTTCAACTCCCAATCAATCGAAAAAAACCAATGGATCGGCTTGAAATCAGGTGATGTCTTTAAATTCCGCAATCAGGGCTCGGGTCCCGCCCTGCAAATAAAATTCGATTTTAACCGGGTGAAATCCAGAATGTTCAGGGGCCCCCGGGGCCAGGAAAAACTGGTCTCTACCGATATCATCTATCTCATCGTTTCCTACCTGAAAAAGAACCAAACCGTTTCACCGGCATCGCCTATCACCGCCTATCTGAAGTCATTGGATAAAGGGAATCGTTACCGGATCCAAAAAAGCAAGGACAACCTGTTCCTGGGGAAAAAGGGTCTTTTCCTGTTCAGTCTGAGACCGGACAAATTGCTGAACCGCCAGTACATTCCCGATGCGGTTCACGAAGGCGGTATCATGGACATCAAAGAAATGCTGGACCGTAAAATGCTGTACCGCAAGCAGAATAATTTCTACCCGGTTGATCCGGTCTTTTTGGATCAGGTCAGGGAAATTGTCACCCTGAAAAAATCCGATTTAAATGAATTCCTGAAGCAGCATCATATTGAATGGATGGATTTCCACAGCCAGAAGGAAATTGAACATTACCTGGTTCAGGCTGAAACAAGGATCCGGAAAATGAAAAAAAAGGGCAATTGGAATTGGTTTTGCCGGGAAATTAAAAAAATGAACAACCTTTATTTCCTGAAAGGACTTGGGATTAAAGTCAATGATGATATCAAATATCGGGTATTTTACCGGGTGGGAAATATTTCCTGGATTCCGGCGGAAACCTGGTCACGGGATATTCCCCAAGTATCCGGTATAGAAGATTATTATTGGGGTCCCTTGATAAAAGATTCCAAGGAGGTTGAATTCAGGATTGATTTCAACCGGCCTCCCGGCCGGGTCCGACTGCTTTCGGTGGCCGATTACCGCTTTAGTCCGGAGGGAAGACATTTTACACGGAGAAATTTTTTCGACGGGGTACAGGACATACCTCTCGGTCGAAATGAAAACAGGCTCTATGTAAAAATTTTTAATATTCTCGACTTCAACCGAAGCATCAGTACTGCCAGCCTCCAGCTGAAGGCTGATATTAAAACCTCTATGTCAAATAAATTGAGTATCTTCACCGATGAAACCTGGAGTTCATCCATTGATATGACTCACTGGATGGCGGTTCGCCTGAATCCCTATTTCAGTGCTTCGGATGATGCGGCTGCGGATATAAAATCCATCTGGTATAACGAGGATTGGAATCCCATTTTCAGGGGGGCCAAGCACCGGTATTTTAAAAAAGATTTCAGGCTTGATTCCCGACCGCTTTCCTCCAGTTGGAGAATATTTACTTTAGGACAATATCTGCTTTGGATCAACGATCAACCGATTGTGAATCCGGAAGATTTTACCCGGGCTCTCCGACCGGGACTTAACACCCTGATGGTAATGATTTCCAAAAAAGGATATTTGAAAAAATTTCTCCGGAGCAGGCTCTTCAAAATAAAAAACAACCAAATCGTTTTGCAGCAAAAAATCCTGCGCAGATCCAGTTTTGTGCGGGGGAAGGGAAGTAAAAAACCCACCATTTTTGATACCCAAAAGCAAGTACTGGCCTACAGTGTGAAAATCAATGATAAATTTCACCGTTTTTATTCTCCGGTTGCCAGCTCCGAGCTGCAAGCCATTGTGGGCAGCGCTAAAATCGGACCCTGGGGTATCGAACAGGTTTTTCATAACCTTCATAAGCAAAAGGGAGTCAGTGAGATTCATCTGACCCTGAACTCCGAATGGCAGAAGATTGCTGTCCGTCACCTGTTCTCCCTTCTGGGGGATATCAAGAAAAGGGAATCCGTGAACCCGGTTTATCTGAATTTGAAAGATCGTCTCATCCGAACCGAAAACCAGCTGTCCCGGGCCCGTATCGAACTCATGACCCTGAAGGATGAACACTATCGGGCGATGACCATGAGGAATATCATCGATATGCAAAACCGGATTGAGTCTTTGAAAACCGAAATCAACAAAATCAAAAATTATTTCTACGAAGCATCCATGGTTATCATGAATTCCAGGGGACAGATATTGGTTTCCGCCTGTTACCCCTATGATGAAAAGAGCATGCAAATACTCAACGGCTCATTGTTGAAACCCTATCGTGCCTATGAAGTTCCGGAACTGAATCGAGCCTGGAAATGGAGATACAATCCCGGTTCAACAGCCAAAGTGCTTGATTCAATTGCCTTTTTGCATTCACTTTCACAAGAACATCAGGTCACCGGTGGTTATGAATTTCCCCATCTGAAACATTTACTGAATTCCACCAGTGATTTTTCCCATTTCCCCAGAAATGATCTGAAAGGCAGCCGGATGCTAAACGGGAAACAGGTCTTTTTTCAACTTCAGAATTTCAGGGGACACAATATTCCCTATGGATTTTGCTCATTGAAAGATGCCCTGACCCATTCGTACAACACCTATTTTGCTTACCTGGCCCTGCACCATAACCGCATGTTAACCCTTGACAGTGCCCTTTATAAAAAGGATAGCTACTTTATTTCAAAATCCAATATACCTTTGGAAAAAACCTACCGTGACTATCCGGTACTTGAATTTGCCGAGAAACTCGGATTCAACAGAAGAATTGACCTGCTGGCCAACTTGAACCAAACCGAAATTGGCCGGTTTTTAAACCGGAGCCCCTATGATGCCTTTACCAGCGTCGAATCGGTTTTTCCGGTGAATGCCTATACCCCAAGTGATATTGCCTATTTCTCCATCGGACAGAGTGACCTCCAGTTGACCACCCTGCAGAACTCCCTTGTGGTGTCCACCATATTGAATAACGGATGTCTGTTCTATCCCTCGGTGATAAAATCAATCAACATGTATAATTCTGTGGATAAAAAAATAGAGATGATTGAACCGGACCCTGAAAAAAGCATGTCCAGGATATTCGACCCGGATATTGCCGAACAGATCAAACAGGCCATGAAAAATATAGTTGATTCGGGTACGGCGGGCGGGGTGTTTTCGAGGGAATTGAAAAAGGGCCGGTCATTTTATGCCAAGACCGGCACAGCTGAGACCAAATTTTACCGGGATCATTCACTTTTTGTGGGATTTGTGATTTTCCGGAATGGAGAAAAAATCATTTTTTCAACCGTGGTTCCCCGGTCCGGGACCGGTGCTGCGGTTGCCGGGCGCTTAACCGCAAGGATCATCCAAGACATCATTGAATTTGAAAATAAAAACCCGAATCGCCCGGATAATCCGTACTGACTTTGACTATTTTTTGTTAATTTGCTATTTTGAAAGCAGGTGAACCATGACAAAATTGTTATTATGGCTGTTATTATTATTTTCATGATGGCCCATGGCTCTGCTGGCCATCATCCTTTACCCCTTTGTATGGTTGCTGATGTTGCCCCTTCGCTTACTGGGAATGACCGTTGATGCGGTTTTTGATCTGATCAAGGCCATCATTACCTTACCGGCCCGGGTTTTCAGAAAGATATAAGCGGGTAGGGGATTATCTTTTGAAAATACTGAACGTTATCCCCCTGCTGCTACTAACCGCAGTCAGTCTCATGCCCCAGAAAAATTCGTTAAACAAAATTTTTCTCCAACTTCCGGATAACTTATCTCTTTGGAAAAAATCGTCAACCTTCGAGATCTACGGACCGGAAAATCTGTTTGATTATATAAACGGTGGTGCCGAACTCTATCTCTCCTATGGTTTCAAACAGCTTTTATCCTGCAAATACACAGGAAAAGACCATCCGGATATCACCATTGATCTGTTTGATATGGGTGACTCATATCAGGCCTTTGGTGTTTTTTCCCACAGTCGGGAGACCATTGATGATTCCATCGGCCAGGGTTGTGAATACGGAGGAGGGTTGTTGATTTTCTGGAAGGGGCAATTTTACGTTTCCATTCTGGCCTATCCCGAAACCGAAGCGGCCCATCAGGCAATCTTGCATATCGGCCGGGAAATTGCAGGCACCATAGGGGAGAAAGGTCAGCTTCCCCCTATCCTGAAATTGCTGCCCCAGGAAGACCTGGTCCAAGAATCCATCCGCTATTTCAATCATTACATCTGGCTGAACAGCCATTATTTCATATCCAATGACAACCTTTTGCACATTGATCGGCATACGGAAGCGGTTCTGGCCCAGTATAAAAAAGGATTCGGAAAATATTTTATGCTCCTGGTGGTATATCCGGATATTGAAAAGGCACAGAGAGCCTATTCGGACTTCAGGAAGTATTACCTGAAGGATTCGGCCAGTGGTATCGAAAATATCCAGGACAACCGTTGGGCCGGATGTCAAATCCGAAGTAAACGGCTGTGGCTGGTATTTAATGCCGGCAGTAAAAAAGAGATTGATGATATTTTTAGCCGTTTATTGGTGGAATAAATAAGACAATCACATTATCTATAGTACCAGGAGATCACCATGAAAAAGAAAACCAGTATTTCCAGAAGGGAATTCTTAAAAAGCTCTTCCATGGCCGCAGTTGGAAGCACACTTTTTATAGCTTCCGGTGGGAAGAAAAACCTGACTGAAGAACCGGTCCGGCAGAGAGCAACCGTGGTCATGGTCAGGGATCCGGCCGTACTGGATAGTTCGGGCCAGCCTGTATTCGAAGTTGTGCTCCGTATGTTGGATCAAGGAGTCACCACCCTTATGGGGGAAAAGAACCCGGTTGACTGCTGGAAAAAAATATTAAAAAAAGATGACATTGTAGGCATCAAGAGCAATGTCTGGCGCTTCATTCCCACCACCGCCCAGGTGGAAAATGCCATTAAAAGAAGGATCATGGATGCCGGAATTCCGGAAAACCGCATCGGAGTAGGGGACCGGGGAATCCTGAGGCAGAAAATCTTTAAATATGCCACGGCCCTGATCAATGCCCGGCCTATGCGATCCCACCACTGGTCCGGGGTGGGAAGCCTGATAAAAAACTATATTATGTTCGTACCCCATCCCACTGAGTATCACCCGGATTCATGCGCGGATCTGGCCACCATATGGAAACTCCCGATTGTAAAGGATAAAACCCGCTTAAATATCCTGGTCATGTTCACCCCCCAGTTTCACGGTGTTGGGCCCCATAATTTCAATCCCAAATATGTCTGGAAATACCATGGAATGATTATCGGTTTTGATCCCGTTGCAGTGGATTCAACCGGTGTCCGCATCCTTCAGGCCAAGCGAAATGATTATTTCGGAGAGATGCGTCCCCTGAATCCGCCTCCCAAACATGTTTTCTTGGCTGATTCCCGTCATCATCTGGGAACTGCGGATCCGAATAAAATAAAACTCATAAAACTGGGTTATAAAGAAAATATTTTGATATAGATAGATATATGTGGTGCATGGATGAATGAGGATGAAAAGCTGTAAAAAATTTATATTATTAAACCAAATTCTCTTGTTAAGTTTATCGATTATCATATTCAATAATTGTGGAAAAGGAAAGAGCGATGAAGATTTGATTTTGGAACTGGTGGAATCAATGGAAAAATTGATCGAAGATCACTATACGGCTAATATCCTCGATTTGTTAACCGAAAATTTCCGGGATATGGAAAACCGTTCAAAGGATGACATGGAAACCGTATTGAACCAATACTTTGAAGAATATTCCGGGATCGTGGTCAATATTTTAGCCACCCATTTCAAGGTTTTGAAACCGGCCCAGGCTGAAATCCAGACCGATGTCTCTCTCTCCCACGGAGCCGCTAAAATGTTCAGAAAAATCGTTGCCTATTCCGGACAAACCTACCGATTCACCATCAGCCTAAAAAAAACGGATCAGAAATGGAAGGTTTTTTATGCCGAGTGGAGATATGTTTATCTCGAAGAACTGTTTCCGGAATCCATGAAAATATTAAAAAAGTTGTTTCCGAAACTTCGATGATCAAAAAGAAGATTTTTGTGAATAATAGTTCTACTTGTTTGACGGTTTTTTTTGTGTTGGTGATTGGATTGCACCTGCCTGCATTTTCGCAGAATTTTGATTACCGTAACGAGGAATCAGCTGCCATCAGCTGGAACGGGGTGGTTCTGCATGATGCCCGGATGATGTCCACCGGAGGCATTTCCCTCCTGGCAGCCGGCCCATTTTCCGCTATTGCCAATCCCGCCCTGCTGGCCAGGCATGATCATTTTACCCTGGGTGGCAGCCTGGAATTCATGTATTTCCAGGCCTTCCAATACTGGGGGGTCAACCAGGGGGTGCTGAATGCATCCAATGGACTGGATGATAAAAATGTTCGTATCAGTGGTTTTTCAATCATAATACCGCTTAAATCCTTCCATCTGTCCATAGGCTGGTACCTATCGGATATCCTGGAATTTCCCGATTTTGACCAGGATGACCAGGCCTGGGGTTATTCCGGTGCATTCGAGGGAAAGGAGGATCGTTTTTTTTTAGGTGCCGCGGCTCAACTGGCAACTGGATTTCAGCTGGGGGCCAGACTGGAATTCGGAAGCGGTCAACGGTCGGTAGATATGATCGAACATTTTTACTTCGAAGGCGGTTACTACTCGATTATTGAACAGCAGGAATCGCACCGGTCCCGTTCCATGAGCCTATCGGTGGGCCTGACGGTTTTCATTTCCCGGAAATGGGAACTGGGAGCGGTTTTTGACTATGCATTTTATGGAAAGATTGATAGAAGTGTGGACCGAATATTTGAGAGTAATTTTCCCTCCCCTTCGATCTACGATCACCAGAGCAGCCAGGACAATCACCATATTCCAACCAAAATAAAACTGGCTACCTCCTACCTGATCTGGCAGAAAAAAACCATGAAAACGGACAAAAAAATAATTCTGGCTACCGAAGCCATGATGGTCTTCTGGTCTGCCTATGAATACGAATTCTTTCAGGAAAAACTGGACCGTGATATGAGAGATACCCTGGTGGTAGCCCTGGGAATCGAATATGGCTGCCAGGAAGAACGGTTTGATTATTTTCTGCGGGCCGGATACCGGCTGGACCCGCAACCCCTTCTTGAGCCTGCCACCACCATTCATGCTTTTTGCGGCGGGGTGGGGGTGCGCTGGAAACGATTTAGCGGTGACCTGGGCATGGCCTTTTTTACCGGATCTATTGGAAATTATTCCCAGAGCCATTTTGTTCTATGTACCACCCTGGGTTATGA
>DAOVIP010000071.1 GCA_030671465.1 Candidatus Aminicenantota bacterium
AATAGAACCCACTGGACCAATGCGGATATCGCTGTTTTTGATAGGGCCTGCAAGCAGGTTCGCTGGTATATTGATTCCCGGTTGAATGATGGTGACCAATTCAAATAATTCAGGAGTTAAAGTGGATATCCGTTTCTATAATACCCTGAGCAATCAGTTGGAAACCTTCAATTCCATTGAAAAAGGGAAGATGAGAATCTATACCTGCGGTCCCACGGTTTATGATTTTGCTCATATTGGAAATTTCAGATCATATGTGTTTGAAGATCTGGTTAAAAGATATTTTATCTATTCCAGGTATGATGTCAAGCATGTAATGAATATTACCGATATTGATGATAAGACAATAAAAAAGGCCAACGAGTTGAATTCCAGTTTGGAAGCGGTTACCCAGCAGTTCATTGATGCATTTTTTAATGATATCGCTAAGCTGAATATCATTAAAGCGGATGTTTATCCCCGTGCCACTCAACATATTGATGAAATGATTTCTATCATTGAAATTCTGGAAAAAAAGGGATACGCTTACCAAAAGGGCGATTCTGTTTACTTCAGTATTGAGAAATTTCCTCAATATGGCAGGCTGGCCAATGTGTCGCGGGATAAACTGAATACGGGATTGAGAAGTGATGCCGATGAATATGAGAAAGATAATATTCAGGATTTTGTATTATGGAAAGGCAAGAAAGAGGGTGAACCCTTCTGGGCTACTCCATTTGGAGACGGAAGGCCTGGTTGGCATATTGAATGTTCGGCCATGAGCATGAAATATCTGGGTGAGCATTTTGATATTCACATGGGAGGAGTAGATAACATTTTTCCCCATCATGAAAATGAAATCGCTCAATCCAAATGTTCAACCGGAAAACCGTATGTGAATTACTGGATTCACTGCCAGCATTTGATTGTCGAAGACCAGAAAATGTCCAAATCCCTTGGCAATCAGTATACGTTGGCAGACCTGATCGATAGAGGATATGATGAGATGGTTATCCGTTATTTGTTATTGTCTACTCATTACCGAAAATTACTTAATTTTACTTTCAGGGGGCTTGATCAAGCCAAAAAGTCCTTGATGCGGATAAATGATTTCATTTTTTCACTCAATGGTTTAAAGCCTGTTGAAGGAGAATCGGAAACTTTTTCTGATTTTATAAAAGAAAATGAGATTGGTTTTAAAAAAAACATGAATGATGATTTCAATATTTCCGGTGCCCTGGGTGTTTTTTTTGAATTTATTCATTACATCAATTTGCATATGGATAATCTGAAAAAAGGTGATGTGGAAAACATTTTGGCATATATCGATCGGGTAAATTCTGTACTGGGTGTGATTAAACAAAGCTCATCCGATACTCTGGAAAAACAGATCATGGAAAAAATTACACTCCGGGAAAGGGCTCGCCAGGAAAAGAATTTTCAACTGGCCGATTCCATTAGAGAAGAACTCAAATCAAAAGGTATTCTCTTGATTGATACTCCTGACGGGGTTCGCTGGAAATTGGAGAAGAAATAAGATAGTTACTGACAGGATCATGATAGAGGGTTTCTATAACCGGATATTGTGGATTTCATGAAAAAGAAAGCCGGAATCTATATCCATATCCCCTTTTGTAAGCGTAAATGTTTTTATTGTCATTTTGCCACTATCCCATTTGATTCACAACTTGTGAATGAATATTTGAATTCAGTGAAAAATGAACTTCGCATGAAATCGAATTCCGGATATGTGATTGATTCGATTTATGTGGGTGGCGGATCACCATCCCTGCTGGAAGAGGCACATTATTTTTCCTTGATGGAGTCGATTTCAAAATATTACCAGATGGCATCAAATCCTGAAATCAGTATTGAGTGTAATCCTGAAGATATTTCAAATGAGAAGTTAAAGATTTTTAAAAATGCCGGTTTCAACCGGTTGAGTATTGGTACCCAGTCTTTCATTGAAGAAGATCTCAAATACTTGCAGCGGGGTCATTCGGTGAACCAGTCTCTTAAAGCTGTTTCGATCGCTCTGGAGCACTTATTTTCAAACCTGAATGTTGATTTCATTATCGGGCTTCCCACCCAGAATGAAAAATCGCTGGATTTGAATTATTCTCATGTTGAACGTTTTAATCTTCCCCATGTGTCCTGTTATTTACTGGAAAATGTTTTACCAGCTCACTCTTCAGAAGAGTGTCAACATAAGCTCTATAATTTTACCCGGAAAAGGTTGGGCGCCTTCAACCATTATGAAGTCTCTAATTTTTGTAAATCGGGATTCGAGTGCCGACACAATCTGAAATACTGGAAAAATCAGGAATATATTGGAATCGGTTTATCTGCTTCTGGATTTCAAGACCACAAAGATTATAAAAATGATGATGATTTTACTGATTATTTAAAAAAAACAAGACAGAATATCCTGCCGGTTAAGGAAATCAATTCAATCAATCCGGTGTCGAGAAAAATTGTCATGGGATTGCGTCGATTAAAGGGGTTGCCAATTTCAAGTTTTCATTCCTATTCAAAGGAATTGGCATTTCTAAGCGACGAGAATCTATTGATAAAGGTAGGAAATAATATTGCTGTAAATCCTGAAAAAATCCTTTTACTCAATGAGATCTTAACTTATTTTGTTTGATTTTTTCTTCTATTGAATATTCTTTGTTTTATATTTAATTCCAATGAATTTATCCTACAATTTCATTTTTATCCATTATTTTGCGAATTGCTGCAGCAATATCTTTCATTACATAAGGTTTCATAATAAAACCTTTGATTCCTATATTGTATGCTTTTTTTGGGCTAATTATTTGGCTGTAGCCTGTACAAAGAATGATGGGAATATTGGGGCGAATTTTTAGTAATTCTTTAGCCAACTGGTCACCAGTCATATTAGGCATGGTCTGATCTGTAATCACAATATCGAATTGATCAGATTTGGCTCGGAAAACTTCCAAAGCCTCTATGCTGCTAGTTCGGATTGTCACGCTATATCCAAGCTGTTGTAAAATATGTTGACCTATGTTTGCCAGATCTTTTTCATCATCAACAAAGAGTATTCTGTCATTTCCTCTAGGAAAGGGTTTGGTTTCTTCAACTTCTATTTGGAGTTCTTTTTCTATCCTTGGAATATATATGTTGAATATGGTACCTTTTTTAGGTTGGCTTTCAACTGTTATTTTACCATTGTGATTTTGAATGATGCCATGAACTACTGCTAATCCCATACCGATTCCATCTCCCTTTCTTTCAGTAGTATAATATGGTTCAAAAATCCTATCTAAAACCGAAGGTTCCATTCCGATACCAGTATCTTCTACAGTAAGATTCACATAAGAACCTGGTTCAATGGTTTGGTTAGATATAATTGTTTCTTTTTCAACATCAAAGTTTTTCAAACTTATTTTTAACAATCCTCCTGTTTCATGCATGGCATGTGCAGCATTGGTACAGAGGTTAATTAAAACCTGCTGGATTTGGATTGAGTCAGCCAAAATCACACTTAATTCAGTTTTTATATCTTGTATAATCTTTATTGTTGTTGGTAAGGTTGAACGAAGTAGTTTGAGAGTTTCTATGACTATTAAGCCGATTCTTACTGTTTTCTTTTCTGGTATATTTTGGCGACTAAATGTTAGAATTTGATTTACCAATTCTTTTGCCCTGTTAACAGTAGTTATAATCTGCTCAAGGTGATGTATGTCAACTTTTCTTTTTGGAATATCGATCTTTAATATTTCAGCACATCCCAAGATTACACCAAGTAAATTATTGAAATCATGGGCAATCCCTCCTGCTAGAGTTCCAATAGCTTCCATTTTTTGAGATTGTTGGAGTTGAATTTCTATTTGCTTTTGAAAGGTGACATCTTCAAAAGCAACGAGAAACATTCCCTCTCCTTCAGAATATATTTGACGTCCACTCAACTTTAGACTGCGATATCCAATATTGGGAAAATTTTCTTCGATCTCCAAACTGTCGAAAGAGATGTTTTTGAGCAGAAGGTCATTAATCAGATTTTTCAATTTTGAATTTTTAAATTGACTTTTAAAAAGTTTGTATAGATTCTTTCCTTTGATATTCGCATTGTCAGTTTTAAAAAAATGAAAAAAAGAATGGTTTGCAGATAATACATTCAAATCTGAATTTAAAATTAATACAGGATAGGGAATGGTATTGACAATATTCTCTGCATATGCTCTTGCTTTTTGCAGATCTACTGCATAAGTCGTTATTTTTTTAAAGACATCATTTGAAGATTTATTGATAAATAAAATAATTGCAACGACTAATAATGCCAGAAAAAAGATAATATAGGTGATAGATTCTTTAGAAATTTGAATCATGGCTTCATATAAAGACTTCAGTAATAGAATTAAAAGGACATAGAGTACCAATGTAAGGATGGCTTTAAGTTTTCTTACTTCATTTTTAAAGTTTTTTATGAAATCATTACTGTTTCTTTTTCTCACCTTAAATTCCTCCTTAATATATTTTATTATAAATGGGTCTTGTATTAAAATGAAAGTCTAACAAAAGTAATTAAGAAATTCAACTTTTTGCACTTTGAGATCTTAACTTATTTTTGTCAAAGTATAGATTAAACAGATATCGGATTGATTAGAATGGTCCCCAATTAGATAAAACCGGAGGGATTAACAGCAAGAAACTTAGAATGATCAGAACCAGCATCATGGGTAAAAACCACTTGGCCCATTTTTCCCACGGTATTTTGGCGATTCCCAGCACTCCCATCGTTACCGCGGATGTGGGAAGTATGGGAATGACAAATTCACACAATTGAAAAGCCAGAACAGTGGTTTGGCGGGTAATGCCAACCAGATCACTGAGGGGAGCCATAATGGGCATGGTTAAGGCAGCCTGAGCAGTTCCAGAATGTATAAAGAAATTAATAACCGATTGGGTCATGAACATCATCTGGGCGGCAATAATCTTTGGGAAAAAGGCGATAAACTGGGTGGCATAAAAAAGAAGTGTATCCAATATTTTTCCTTCTTCTGCGATGATCAAAATGGCTCTGGCACAGGAGATAATAAAGGCTACATTCATCATATCCTTTGCGCCTTGGACAAAATGCCTGGCCATGTCAGAGGTAGGCATTCGAGAAACAAGTCCAGAAAAAATGCCCATTCCCAGGAAAACAGCAGCAATGGATTTTATATACCAGTTCTGGAATAGTATCCCTGCAATCAGGATAATTATTCCTCCGGCAAACACTTCCAGTACGGCCCGGTTTCTCCAGTTCCATTTCGATATATCAATATGATCCTGGCTGCTCTGATGGAGACGTTCTTGATCAATGTCATAGACAGGACTCAGTTTGGGATTTGCCTTCACTTTTTTGGCGTAAATCATTACCATGGAAATGACGACTGCGGTACTGATTATCCAGACAAAAAATCGGTAGGGCAATCCCGAATAAAGTGGGAGCTCTGCTAATCCCTGAGCGATTCCCACGGTAAAGGGATTGAAAAATGCAGCGGCAAAGCCGGCTGCGGCTCCCAGGAATGGAATTGAAACTCCTACAATGGAGTCATATCCCAGTGATAATGCCAGTGGAATGAAAACCAGAATGAAGGGGATGGTCTCTTCTGACATTCCGAAGATGGAGCCAGCCAGTGAAAATACCACCATGAGTACGGGAATGATAAATTTTTGATATTTTGGATGATTTGAGAATGCCAGGGCCATTTTTTTTATGGCCATATCAATGGTTCCCGTTTTCTGAATGACTGCAAAGGCGCCTCCGATGACAAAAAGAAAGGCTATGATTAAAACACCTTCCTTGAAACCTTCAATCGGAGCAATGAGTAGAGATTCCGGATTCACCCTTTCTTTGGCGATATAGCGGAAAGTACCCGGTTCGGTTACTGTTCTGATCTTGCCTTCTACTGTTTTTTCGATTCTGTTAAATTCTCCCGAAGGGATTATCCAGGTAAGGGCATACATGAGTATCACCAAAATAAAAATTAAAACCAGGGTATGGGGCAGTCTGAAACCTTTTTTTGCTTTCCTGCTTTTTTTCATTTTCCTTTTTTCTGGTTAAGCTGAATTGGTTAAGGACTCATAATATTTAATTTTATTATCATTTGTCAATGCCCGCCTGATTTTGATTTTTACATTGACTTTTTTTGGCATGAGTTATAAAATTTTTTTAATGTGGATGCCATATTTGTTCCTGAGGAGGTAACCCTCTATGCCTAAGGATCTTTATGCTCAATCGGGTGTGGATATTAACAAAGGGAATCAAGCAGTCAAGAAGATTAAGGAAATGGTTAAAAAACTGGGTATTCAGGAAATCGGAAAATTCAGTGGATTTTTCCCTCTGAAACAAAAAACTCGAAATCCGATACTGGTTTCCTCTGCAGACGGCGTGGGAACCAAATTAAAAATTGCTTTCTTAATGGATAAACATGATACCATTGGAAAAGATTTGGTCAATCATTGTATTAATGACATACTGGTATACGGGGCAAAACCATTGTTTTTCTTGGATTATATTTCCACCGGGAAACTGGAACCGGCAATTGTTTCCTCGGTTGTTTCTGGAATTTTGGAAGGATGTGTTGAAAATGAATTTGTTCTACTGGGAGGAGAAACCGCAGAAATGCCCGGATTCTATAGCCCTGGTGAATATGATCTTGCCGGTTTTATTGTTGGACTTGTGGAAAAAAAGAAGGTTATCGATGGATTGAAAATCAAGAAAGGGGATCTGGTTATCGGATTGCCTTCATCAGGGCTTCATACCAATGGATACTCTCTGGCCAGAAATATTGTTTTTGAAAAATTACAGTTAAAGGTTGATAGTCCGGTGGAAGGATTGGAAAAAACCATTGGGGAAGAATTGCTGGAAGTCCACAGGTCCTATTTAAGGCCTGTACAAACCCTGATTGCCAAAGATTTGATAAAAGGAATGGCTCACATTACCGGGGGGGGGTTCATTGATAATATCCCCCGCATTTTACCAGATGATCTGGGAGCGCAGATCGAAAGAATCTGGCCAGTTCCCTCTATTTTTGAGTTTCTGGTTAAAGCCGGGAAAATCAGTAAACGCGAGCAGTTTCGAGTTTTCAATATGGGAATAGGCATGGTCTTGATTATTGATAAAAATAATTTATCAAAGGTTGAAAAAGTATTAAACTCAAATAAAGAAAAATATTTTTTAATAGGACAGGTAAAGGAAACAAAAGGAAAAAACAGAATAAGTATTAATTGATTAACTGCATTCCCCTAAAACCAATGGGGTCACATTTTTGTAATGTCAATAAAGTATATTAAAGCTGCTTCTCACTCTCCTATGGATGGATTTGTTAAAGAAATATTTAGCCAAATAAAGCATGATTTTGGGGCAGTCGTGGGACCTTTCTTACTCCACTCGCCGTACCCAAGGGTATTAGGGGGAGTATGGGCTGCTTGCAGAGAAACAGAGTTAATAATTGGTGTGGTGTCCCGCAATGTAAAAGAAGTCATTGCTTCTACTGTTTCACAAATAAATCGGTGCCCATATTGTGTTGATGCTCATACGATTATGCTAAATGCAGAGGGGGAGCATAAAGTTGCCAGATTGCTATCTGCTGACGCTGCAAATGATATTACTGATTCTAAATTAAAAACCCTTTGGGAATGGGCATCATCCACTCGGTCACCGAAAGCGGATATTATTCTTGCTCCGCCTTTTTCTTTACAAGAAGCGCCTGAAATAATTGGTATGGCGGTCTTTTATCATTATATAAACAAGATGGTGACCGTTTTTTTAAGTGAAACGCCACTGCCATTAAATGTTAGATGGATGAAAGTGATCATGAAGAGAATAGCCGGGTGGTATTTTTCTTTGTCTACAAGACGTTCTAAGTCATGTGGTGAATCATTAAAATTTATTCCTTATGCTAGATTGCCAGAAGACATGGGTTGGGCAGAAGCCTCCCCCTCAATATCTAAAGCTTTTGCTGGATTTTCCGCTGTTGTTGATGAGGTTGGAAGCAGGTTCCTTCCTGATGAAGTACGCCAGTGTGTACAAAAGTATATTCACTCATGGAATGGTGAATATCCAGGAATG
>DAOVIP010000410.1 GCA_030671465.1 Candidatus Aminicenantota bacterium
CCCATAGCGATCAGTCTATTTTTTAGCCTTGAATTATACCATATTGATCGGGTGGAATCGAGGCTGGACAACCGCTGTTGTCCAGCCTGACAGGCTGTTCACTGCATCCACAGTCCAACTTTGTATGGACTAAAATTGGCAAACCCAGCCTCTTTTGTTGGAGATTTGACAATATGGATGAATTGTTGTATTCATAATGTACTATGAATGATTCAATGAAACCAGGAGTAGAAACAATTTATCAGATGAGTGAATCTATTCAAGGAATCATTTATATCAACCGCTTTAATGGATTATAAAATCATATTCTAATCAACCTTTTTCGATTGAAATTCCCTTTTTAAAGGATCGAAAAAATTCATTTTTCTCACCAAAGAATTTAAAAAAAAGGAGACTCAAACATGAAAGTTATCATATTAGGTGTTGGATTGATTGGTGGTCCCATGGCGATCGACCTGGCAAAGGATTCCAATTTTGATGTGACCGCTGTGGATGTCAATTCACAGACTATGGAAAAGCTGAAAAAACATTCAATAAAAACCATAAAATCAGATTTATCCAATCCGGAGAATGTCACGCATCTCATTGCGGATCATGATATGGTGGTGAACGCGGTTCCAGGTTTTATGGGATTCTCTACATTAAAAGCCATTATAGAAGCGAAAAAAAATGTGGTGGATATCGCATTTTATGGTGAGGATCCCTTCGAACTGGATGAATTGGCCAAAAACAAGGGCGTCACCGTAATTGTTGATTGCGGTGTATGTCCAGGGATGAGCAACCTGATCATTGGTCACCTGGATCAATCGATAGAATTGGATTCCGTACTATGTTACGTGGGGGGGCTTCCGGAGGAGAGAAGGCTGCCCTTTGAATATAAAGCAGGATTTTCACCCCTGGATGTCATTGAAGAATATGTACGACCCGCCAGAATGATTGAAAATTTCCAAATGGTTTCAAAACCGGCTCTATCTGAGCCAGAGCTCATCAATTTTCCTCAAATTGGCACATTAGAGGCGTTTAACAGTGATGGGATTCGTTCCCTCATACGAACCATTAAAGCCAGAAATATTCAGGAAAAAACCCTCCGTTATCCGGGGCATATTCAAAAAATTGCTTTACTCAAGGACATCGGCTTATTTGACCTGCAGGATATTGATGTGCAGGGTCAGAAAATCCGCCCCCGAGACTTAACAGCCAGGCTTCTGTTTCCCATGTGGGAAATGAAAAAAGATGATCATGATTTAACCATCCTTAAACTCATCGTGGTGGGTAAAAAGGAGGGAAAAACATTAGAATATACCTATGACCTTTTGGATCGTTATGATCTGGAAACCAAAACCAGTTCCATGGCCCGGACCACTGGTTATACCGCCACTGCAGCAGTTCGCTTGCTGGAACAAAAGCTGTTCAACCAGAAAGGAATCTGCCCTCCGGAATCTATTGGAAAGCCCAAGAATTGTGTTGATTTTATTTTTGAGAAACTGCGGGAGAGAAATATCTTCTACCATGAATCTGTAAAAGAACTGGCTCCAGAAATCCTATTACAACATTAGCAGGACTCCGTTATGAATCACATCAAACCCAACCTGAACATTTTAACCGAAGAACATAAAGTCAGATTACATGGTTACTCACTCCAGGTCCTTAAGGAGGTTGGAGTGAGTAATACACATGCTGAAATTGATTTCCTGAATCAGGTTCCGGGAGGGGTTGTCGAACCCATTGTGGGTTCTCACCAACAAAATTGTGCCATGCACCGTATGGTACATGGCGGAGGGACTGGGGTGGATGGACAACTGCTGTTGCCCACCCTGACGGGCTGCTCATTTCATTCACAGTCCAAATTTGAGGTTTTCAAATTTGTCGAACCCATTGTGGGTTCGAATCAGATTACCCATGTTCACAACATGATGCCAGAAGGCATCATGTTGAAAACGGAGGGACTGGGATTCGAACCCAGGGACCCTGTGAGGGGTCAACGATTTTCGAGACCGTCCCGTTCAACCGCTCCGGCATCCCTCCTTTCCTGAAAAAATGCCTTTAACATATTGGAAACTTGCTGATGCAAGATTCCGGATTCCACCTGAATGGAATGATTGTAAATATCATTGATACGTTCGAAAGCCCCGGTGGAAAAAATTCCGGTTTTGGGATCCCGGGCCGCATACACCAGTCGCCTGACCCGGGCATGCACCAGGGCCGAAAAACACATTAGACAGGGTTCCAGGGTTACATAGATTTCCGAATCGGATAAACGGTAGTTTCGGATCTTTTTGCCGGCCTTCCTCAGGGCCACCACTTCGGCATGGGCACTGGAATCGGATTTCCCGATCACTGAATTATATCCCCGGCCGATTATATCTCCGTC
>DAOVIP010000504.1 GCA_030671465.1 Candidatus Aminicenantota bacterium
AATATGACGGCAGGGGAGGCCATTTCCTGTTTTTTATAGAATAAAAAACCAAGCCCAGAATCAGGTAGCAAAAAATGAGGTAACAGACAAAAATTGAGAATTGAATGAAAAAGAGAAAGGCGGTCAACATATAGAATGATGCCGGTTTTTCAAGATCGAACAGGTTATCCAATATGGTTTTTAACTGCTTCATAAATATGATCTACCTCAATACCGTTAATACACCTTATTGTATCATAAATACACTTTCTTTGAGAACATGGCCTGCAATCCAAGTCGACTTGAATAATGGTCAGGTTATGTTTTCTCCAGGGGCCACTGATTTCTGGGATGTTGGGACCGTACATGGCCACGATAGGTGTTCGGGTCAGCGAGGCCAGGTGAAGCGGTCCGGAATCAAATCCCATATAGATATCGGCTCCATCAATCAAATACAAGGTGTCTTTGATTGATAGTTTTCCAGTAAAATTAATGACCTGAAATCTGTTTTCCAGTATTTCCCCCCTTTTTTTTTCAATATCTGTATTCCCGATCAGGTAAATACAACAATTATCTTGAACCAGTTTTTCGATCAAGGACGAAAAATTTTTCATTCCCCAATCTCTGAAACGATTCCCGGCTCCCAGATGAATAACCACTTTTTTGTGTTTTGATAAGCTGTCCCGGACATGTTCTGAAACGGATTCAGCCGGGATAGTAATGGGCGGATAAGCAGGAATACTATGAATGTTTTGATCGATTACGATGTTCAAATGTTCAAGAAGCATGGCCTGGTTGAAGGTAGAATGGATGGGGAAATCATGAATTTTTCGTGGGGTCAACCGGTTGTAGGCATAGTTTCGGTTGGGAGTACGGTATCCGATCCGGATTTTGATACCGGACAGGTAAGTAAGCAGTGCACTTTTGGGTCCGGAATGAAAATCGACCACCTGATTGAATCCGATGCTTTTCACCTGTTTTCTGAAGGCCATGTGCTCCTTCGGCCCCATCTGATGGGGTACAACCAGAACTTTATGGATACCGGGAATCAGTTCGGCAATCTCTTTGAATTTTTCTTCGACGACATAATAAAGGTAATGGTCCGGATAGTGATTTTTATACAATTGAACAGCCGGAATGGTGAAAATGATATCTCCCAGCAATCGAAGTCGGATAAATAGAGTTTTTTCCACCAATCAGATTTTGATTTGAAGGGCTTCATCTACCAGCATGACCGGTATTCCATCTTCGATGGGGTAGATGCGCTGGCATTGCCGGCATTTCAATCCGTTTTTGCCCGGCTGGTACTGAATTGGTTCCACATCAACTTGGCACTCGGGACAGGCTAATATTTCC
>DAOVIP010000107.1 GCA_030671465.1 Candidatus Aminicenantota bacterium
AATTCAATCACAAAGAGTCCGCCTGCAACCAGAAATAGTATTTCCTTTTTTAACAATATCGCCGTAGTAGCAATAATTCCACCCAAAAACAGAGAACCGGTATCTCCCATAAATATCTCGGCCGGATAAGTATTGAACCACAGGAAACCGATCATGGCACCTGCCAGGGCAGCCAGGGCAATCACCAGTTCCTCGGCCCCATTTATATAGGGAAAGAGTAAATATTCAGCCAGTTTTGAATTGCCTAATATATAGGCAAATACAGCATACACAAAAGCCAGCAGGGAAACCGGTACCGCGGCTAGCCCATCGAGGCCATCGGCAAAATTAATCGAATTGGAAATTCCGATAACCACCAGTATAATAAAAATATAATAAAAAAAAGAAAGATCGATAACGGGATTTTTAATAAAGGGAATGAACAGTTTCGTAGCTATTTCCTGGCCGATGGGTGAGTTGTTTGATAGAACCAGGAGTCCCAGTATTAGTCCGAACAAGGACTGAAAAAAGAGCTTCAGCCCCCGGCTCATGCCGGCATCACTGGTGCCTTTCATATTTTTTAAATAATCATCAAAAAAACCCAGAGTGGTAAACCAGAAAGCTGCCAATAGAATAATTGAAATAAAAAAATTATCCGGCTTTGACCAAATCAACACCGCAATCAGGAAAGATAAAAAAATGATGATCCCGCCCATGGTGGGAGTTCCTGTTTTGTTTTTCGGGGACAAATTCCCATAACTCCTGGATATATCCCGGAAATTAAGCTGATAAATAATGTTAATCAGTCTTTTCCCCACAAAAACTCCGAATAAAAAGGCAGTTAACATGGCCATCAATGCTCTGAAACTAACATAAGAAAAGAGCCGCTGAATCGATTCCGGAATAAATTCCATAAACTTCATTAACCAGATAATCATGTTTCTCCTAACTCCTTAAAAATCTTGTTGATTATTGCCTTCAGCTTAAACTCAGGACTGAAGTTATTGGAGGTTTTCAGTATTTTATCAATCTGCTCTTTGACTTCATCAACCGAAAACAGTTGTCTCTGGTAAAATCTTAAAATCATTTCCAGCAATTCCTCTCTAAGGATGGAATTGCTGCTCAGGTAGAAATGCTGCAGTAAAGCGAGTTCATCTTTTGAACCAAGTTTCCCAATGAGTTTCAAACAAGCAATTTTTTCCTCCATAGATGATCTTTTCAATTTCTTATGAATCATGCCCTTGAATTCATCATAGTCCTGGTCAGGTAGCTGGTTGTAGAGGTATTCAATTGTGGCGGCTCTAACTTCAAAATAGCTGTCATTTAAAAGGTTTTTCATTAAATCTTTTCGCTTTGCATCCCAGAAATCCAGCTGGATCAAGGCCATCAGTGCATTTCGTTTGATGAAACCATTTGCAGAAGTTGATTGTATCAAATTTAATAAAAAATCAATTTTGGTTCTATCCTGAAAAATGCCGACCAGTTTAACCCCCACATTTCTGATTTCCCATTTTTCACTAGAAATGTAAATATTTATCTTATAAAGATAATCATCCCTGAATTTTTCTGGAAATCGAGCGGCCCGGTTTAAAAATTCAAAAGGTGACAGCATAGAAATCGGAATATTTCTATCTCTTTTCATCAGGGTTTTTTTTAAAATGAGAATTTCGGTGTTTTTCAGTAAGAGGGATGAAAGGAAATATACAGCCATTCCGATAAACAGCAAGGATACCAGCAGCATAATGTTTTCAAATGTTTTTGATCCGAAAGGAATTTTCTTAAATAATAATTTGGTTTCCAGCATGATAACCACCATGAAGCATGAGGCCAGGAGGGTTTTGAAAAAGGATATTAATATTTCTCGGTAGGCGATGCGGATACCTTCCCTTTCCAGCTTGAATTTTAATACTATCACCCGGAGAACCGAAAAGACTAAATATGAAAGTGAAGTGGCCAGGGCCAACCCGGCAAAGGTCAATCGTGTCCTGATCAGTAAAAAACATAAGGCAATATTGGTAGCCAGCATAAAAAAACTCAAAACCATTGAGGTTTTAATATCCATTCTGGCCGAAAATATTCTGACTGTAAACGAATGAATCCCCCACCCGATCAATCCGATCGAATAAAATTGGAGTGCAAAGGCGGTTTGAAGTATATTCAACTGGTTGAACTCACCCCTCCCGTAAATCAATGATACGATCGGCTCTGCCAGAATAATCATGAAAATCGCTATTGGAGTGAGCAGGAATAAATTGGTTTTCAGGCCATCAATGAATAATTTTCTGGCCTTCTCTTTATCGAACAGGGCAATTTTATCCGAAAACTCCCTTAAAATCACACTGTTGATCGCCTGTGAGATTATGGCAAAAGGCAACCTGAATATTGCCTTGGCATAATATAAAAAAGCAATGGCCCCGGTTTTCAATCCGGAAGCCAGTATCTGGGCAACAATTTCAGAGGTATTTGACAGGATGACATCAATTGATATGGGTCCCAGTTGTGAATAATATTTTTTATTCTCAGGGCTTGCAAATTGAATGGTGGGAGAATAATGAAACTGCAAGGCCTTTTGTGAAAGTATTTTAACGGTAAATGGCAAGGCAAATAATATTTGCAAAACCCCGCCGAGTAGAACACCGTAAGCCAGAGAATAGATCCCGGTGAATGAATGCAGGATAACCACTCCGGTAATAGTACCGATTGAAAAAAACAGAGCCGAAGACTCGGCAATTCCAAAACGGTTGAAGGCCTTCAAGTAGGTGGTCATCACCGATGCCACGGTCACCAGAAAAAGATAAGGGAACATCAGTCGGGTCATGTTGATGGTTTCATTGATCATTCCCCTGGCCACGAATGCGGGAAATAGAAATTTAATCAGCAGCGGGGTCAGCAAAATACCCAGCAGGGTAAAGGTAATGGAGAGCAGAAGGGTGACATTGACAATGGATGAAGCAGCCTTCCAGGTTTTTTTTCGCGCGCTCCGGTGAAAAATTCTTAAAAATATGGGAAGATAGGCATTCTCAAGGGCATTCTCGGCAACCACCCGCCTTAAAAAATTGGAAATGGTTAACCCGACCGCAAAAATATCCATTGCTTTCCCGGCTCCGAAAATAGCGGCAAAAACGATTTCCCTGAAAAACCCGCCAATCCTGGAGATCATAATGCCAAAAGAGGATCCCAAAATTTTAGAAGACGTGGTTTTTTCAAAATGAAACTGTTCCAATTTTTCCAGATAACGTTTTAAAATATAAACATGACCAGCGATTTCCAGACGGTCATTCTCTGCGATTTCAGTCCAATCTCCCACTTCCTCCCCATTCAATGTAATCCTTCCCTTCACCTTTTTGAGGATCAACTTTTCATCATTGTTGATATTTTTGATCCGGAAGATCACATTGGACTTGATCTCTCCCAGATAAACATCACAAAGGAAGGAATTTCCCAGGGTTGTTGAATCAAAAATCAGTTCATAGCTCTTGTCACTTTCTTCAGATTGCAGATAAAAAACCTTGATCTGTTTTTCCTCAATCGATTGCTTAATTTCCAGGATCAACTCAATCTCAGCCAGGATGAGTTCGGCGCTATTCCGCTTATCAATCTTATCTAAATTCTTCTTCATCAGGGATGAGAACCGGTTATCAAATAACAGTTTCCGAATGGTATTTAAAAGTATTTTCTCCGAAACATATATGGTTTTCTGATTATTTCGCAGATCGACTTCTTCATATACAATCTCAGCTCCCCCCATCTTCTGCACTTCAATGGCATTTAAGATCTGGTGATCCCCGGGAAGATCGATCTTTGGAATTAAAATCGAAGGAATTCCCAGTGTGGTAATTTCCTTTATAGTACCTGCACCGGCGCGGGAAACA
Organism: Candidatus Aminicenantota bacterium; assembly: GCA_030671465.1. Classification (GTDB taxonomy): domain Bacteria; phylum Acidobacteriota; class Aminicenantia; order UBA2199; family UBA2199; genus CAZOWT01. Next base: position 3,852 of record DAOVIP010000107.1, read on the forward strand.
ATTAAATCCGAAATGGAATATATTTCATCAATATTGTCAAAATATTCCCGGATAATCAGTTTCCCTTCAATATCAGGTTGAACCCCAATTCTTTGAAGAATGGCAACCGTATCATCAAAAGCCCTGTATTCTTTGGTGTACCCCCTTCCGGTTGAAATAATGATGGTGAGATCATTGATGGTTAACAAATCCGGAAGAATTTCCGCAATGGCATTGTTGATGGTCCGTGCACCGCTACTTCCGCCGCAGATAAACAGGACACGGTTGTCTGATGGAATACCGTATTTTTCTTTTACATTCACATCTTTTTTCTTCAGGATTGACTTTCTGAGCGGATATCCGGTAATGGCAACTTTTTTCCTTGGGAAAAAACTGGCGGTAGAGGCAAAACTGACCCCTATTTTGTGTGCAAATCTTGATATATAACGATTTAGTCTTCCGGGAACCGCATTCTGTTCATGAATAAAAACCTTTAAGTGGAGAAACGCCGAGGCAAACAGAACCGGGGCTGACACATAACCACCACTGCCGATAACGACATCCGGCTTAAATTTTCTGAGTGCAAAAAAACTTTTTACAAATCCAAAAAACATAACCAGCAGAGCCATTATGGTTTTAAAACTTCTTATTTTCTGGGGAATCCCCTTGGACACGATACTGACAAATTCTATAGGCTGGGGAAGATTGGAAACGATTCTCTCCTCAGCCCCCTTTCTGGTCCCGATATACAAAAAAGAGGCCTCTGGGTATCTCTCCTTTATGACATCGTAAATGGCAATATTCGGATAGACATGCCCCCCGGTGCCACCTCCGGTAAAAACGACTCTTATCTTCTTCGCCTTATCCATTTGGATATCATATCATAATTAAAATCTATATGAAAAAAACATATTCCTTTTAAAAAGTGAAATTTTGATATCTTTCTTTTTGAACATTGCCATACAATAACATGGCAACCTGATCCAGATTCAAATGGATTTCCAGTAATTTATTGATATCATGAACAGTGGTTTCATTTATATTTTCTAAAATTTCATTGATCTTCAACTCTCTTTTTAAAAACAGGTCCTGACTGACATTAAAACTCATTTTGGCCGCATTGCTTTCCAAAGCCAGTATAATCGAAGATTTCAGATGATCTTTGGCTCTGGACAATTCTTCTTTACTGACCCCCTTTTGCTTCAGTAAATTAATTTCCTCTTTTACCGACTGAAGATAATCATTGATTTTTTCCGCTTCAACAATCGAATAAACGATTAACAAACCGTTGTCCAGATAAAAATCCAGAAAGGAATGCACGGTATAGGCCAGGCCTTTTTCTTCACGAATTTTTTGAAACAATCGGGAACTCATTCCGGAACCGAGTATTTCATTCATCAACAAAAATTTATATCTGATGGGAGATACAACCGGAATGCCCTTAAATCCGATAATCACGTAAGTCTGTTTTAAGGATTCCTTTTCCTTAACTGCGGTTCCAAAAACCATTTCCGGTTTTTTAAAAGAAAAATCAGCTGGTAATTTTGCCCTGAAGCCTGAAAAATAGCCCCGGGCTTCCTTGACCAGAGAATAATGGTCCAAATTCCCGACAGCTGCTAAAACCAGGTTTTCCGGGTTATATTTTTTTTTGTAAAACTTAAAGGCCATATCCTGGGTGAAAAGCAAAACCTGATCCTCCCTTCCCGAGATGGGATAACCCAGGGGATTATTTTCAAATATCTGCTCGTAAAAGATTTCAAAAGCATGGGTATCGGGTGTATCTTCTGATTCCTTGATCTCCTGCAAAACCACATTGATTTCTTTAAAAAACTCCTCCCCGGGAAAAGTGGCATTCAGTATGATATCGGTCAGAATGCCGAAACCCAATTCAAATCTCTCATCAATGGCTTTTAAATAGAACTGGGTAATCTCCTTACTGGTAAAGGCATTCAGGTTGCCGCCCAGTTGATCTGAAATCCTGGCTATTTGTTTCAAATCGTACCGTTGAGAGCCCTTGAACATCATATGTTCAATCAAGTGATGGATGCCATTGTTTTGAGGGGTTTCGGTCCGGGAGCCGCTTCTGAGGGAATAACTGAGTGCAAATGAGGGTAGTTCGGGTCGATATTCACTGAGAATGGTTAAGCCACAATCCAAAACCGTTTTTTCTAACATTTTCTCCTCAATTGATTTTCACTAAACCTCAAGCAGTCCCGATTAAAATCCCGGCAATGGCAGCAGTTATAACCGTGGCCAGGAAACCTCCGATCAAGGCCTTGATGGCCAGTTTTGAAACCACTGGTTTCTTATCTGGCACCAGGGTTCCGATTCCGCCGATCAATATTGCCACACTCCCGAAATGGGTAAATCCGCATAAAGCATAAGTGGTAATGGCAATGGTCCTGGCTGAAAGGGTCTGGTCAATGATATGGGTCTTCAATTGAAGATAGGAAATGAATTCTGTGAAAAGGATCTTGATACCCAGCAGTTTTCCCACTTCAATAGACTCGCCCGGTGGAATCCCGATTAAAAAAGCCACCGGAGAGAGCAAATATCCCAGGAACCGTTCCAGAGTTAATCCTGTGATATTCCCAAAGATCCCATTTACTAAATGAATGATGGCTATGAAAGCAATTAGCATTGCTGCAATTTGCAGGGATAAATTCAAACCATCCGAAGTGCCATTGGCAATGGCTTCAATCGCAGTCCCTCCTTTCTTCTCAATTTTAACGGTATGCAGAGGATCGGTTTCCGATTTATCCACATCCGGGATCATTATCTTGGATATCACAATTGCAGCCGGAGCACTCATCAATGAGGCGGTCAGCAGATGTCCGGCCTGGGCCCCAAAACTCATATAGGCAACCATGACACTTCCGGCAATGGTTGACATAAAGGTAACCATGATGGTAAAAATCCTGGATTCATTCATGTTTTTAATATATTCTTTAA
>DAOVIP010000254.1 GCA_030671465.1 Candidatus Aminicenantota bacterium
CCAACCAGCTGGCAGCCCTGGCCCTGTCTCCCGAGATCAGGCCCTTGCTGTTGAAACGGACCCGTGGTTTTATCCGCCGGGGATATCCAATTCTCGAACAATGGATGCAAGCCCACCAGGGGCGGTTTTGGATGCGGCCTCCGGATGCGGCGGCTATTGCCTTTGTGGGGTATGATTTTGATATCAATTCCAGTGAATTTACCGACCGCCTGCGCCGGGAGAAAAGCGTATTGATTGTGCCCGGAGATCATTTTGGCATGGATCATTTTGTTCGAATCAGTTTTGGCCTGCCCGAGGATTATCTGATTCCCGCACTGGAGCGAATTCATGAATTAATTATCGAGATAAATAAATAAAAATGAACACCCATGACATTCCAAAATTAATACATGAACTGTTATTAGAAGGACTGATAAGGATTGATGCCGGACTGGATAGGCGACTGGAGTCCCGGTGTGGTCACTGTATGGGGCAGGGACAAAGGTTTTAATGATTAATATTGAGTTTCAACAATTGATAGAAGCAAGATGGTCAGACTTCGAGGAACTGTTCGGAAAACGAGGTGCCTGTGGCGGCTGCTGGTGTATGTGGTGGAGATTACCCAAGAAAGAATTTGATTTACAAAAAGGTGAAGGAAACCGTCTTGCCATGAAGGCACTGGTTGATTCCGGCCGGATTCCTGGGATTCTGGCCTATCACCGGAAGAAGCCTGTTGGGTGGTGCTCAATTGCACCCCGGGAGGATTTTAAACGGCTGGAAAGTTCAAGAGTTCTCAAACCAATAGATGATAAACCGGTGTGGTCTATTGTCTGCTTTTTTGTGCATAAAAAATATCGCCGTCAGGGTGTAAGCACACAATTATTGCAGGCGGCAATTGATTATGTCAGGCAAAAGGGAGGCAGGATTATAGAGGGATATGCCGTCGAATCCAGGAAAAATTCTATTCCGGATTTATTTGCCTATCAAGGGCCTGTTCAGGTTTATCAGAGTGCTGGATTTAAAGAAGTTGCCCGACGATCTGAAACCAGGCCCATAATGCGTTATTTTATCCCCGAATAATCAACAGAAAAAATACATGTTAAATTTTCGGTTGCTTCTTAAAGACCATCCATTATAATTATTTTTTAAAGATATGCTTTACTCTCAGGAGTAAAAGTATAAAAAATAGGAGAATTGGATGAAACAACAGCTACCACACAGAGATGTGATGTATAATGCATTGCAGAATAAAGATAGCCGGTTTGAAGGGATATTTTTTTCGGGTGTAAAGACCACGGGAATTTTCTGTCGACCCACCTGTACTGCCAGAAAGCCTAAAATCGGAAATGTTGAATTTTTTGAATCTGCTGCTGATGCTCTTTTACAGGGTTATCGCCCCTGCAGGATTTGTAATCCCCTTGGGTATAGAGGAGCAATACCGGATTGGCTGAAATCTCTACTGGATGAGATAAATGAAAATCCTGATATCCGCTTAAAAGATCAGGATTTAAAGCAAAGAGGAATTGAACCCAGTCGGGTAAGACGGTGGTTTAAAAATAACCTGGGTCTGACCTTCCAGGCTTATTTGCGGGCAATGAGAATCGGCCAGGCATTCGGAAGGATAAGATTTGGCGAAAAGATCATTGAAACAGCGTTTGAGTCTGGGTATGAATCATTAAGCGGTTTTACCAGTTCTTTTAAAAATACCACTGGTTTTTCTCCAAATCAGAGCCATTCTCAACAAATTATCACCATAACCCGAATTTTGTCTCCTTTGGGTCCGTTGATTGCCGGAGCTACCCGGGAGGGAATTTGTCTTCTTGAATTTGCTGATAGAAGAATGGTGGAGACTCAATTGGAAAGACTCAAAAAATCATTGAAGGCTGAATTAATACCCGGTACCAATAAATATTTTAAGCCATTAAATAAACAGATAACCGAGTATTTTAACGAAAAGCGAAAAGAATTTACAATTCCACTGGTATTGGCAGGAACTGCATTTCAAGAGAAAGTATGGTCGGTTTTAAGAACCATTCCCTACGGTTCCACGAGATCGTATAAAGAACAAGCCGAAATTGTCGGTGATCCGAAAGCTGTCAGAGCCGTAGCCAGGGCCAATGGCGATAATAGAATTGCCATTATTATTCCCTGTCATAGGGTAATTGGCGCCAATGGTAAATTGGTAGGATACGGTGGTGGTTTATGGCGTAAAAAATACCTGCTGAATCTGGAGTCTAAAAACAGGTGAGATAAATTTGAAAAAGAACCAGACATTGAGGTAAAATATATAGAATAGATAAAATTTCATTAATAAGGTGAAAAAAATGAGTCCAAAATGTTTTGCCTGCGGAGGGTTCGGGAAAAAAGACTGCCAGGTGTGTGCCGGAACCGGGAAAATAACCAGAAAGAGTAGTGCAGAAAGCCAGAAAGGCAAAAAAAACCTAACCTGCACCGCCTGCCAGGGAACTGGACAGATTAACTGCAGTGTATGTGGTGGAACCGGCAGAAGATAAGAAAAAGTTCAAACTGAGATGTTTTCTGTTGAGAAAGTACTGGAGCAATTAAAGGCCAAAGCCAGACCTGATCAGCTTGAAGGTATGTCCAGGTTTGGGATAGTGGGAGAGAAACGCCTGGGTGTTTCCATTCCGGATTTGAGAAGGCTGGCCCGGGAGGTCGGCAAAAACCATGAACTGGCCCTGAAATTATGGGCCTCCGGTTTTGAGGATGCCCGTATCCTGGCCTCCATGGTGGAGGTGCCGGAACAGGTCAGCGAGGAACAGATGGAAGACTGGGTGAAAGATCTTGGCTCCTGGGATGTGTGTGATCAATTGTGCATGAATCTGCTTGACCGGGTAAAGGGCATCCGGAAAAAGATTGTTGACTGGTCCCGGCGGGAAGGGGAATTTGTCCGGCGGGCTGCGTTTTCATTGATTGCTACCATCTCCGTACATGACAAGCAGGTCCCGGATGAGGAGTTTGCCGTCTTTTTCCCTCTGATTAAACAGGGGGCCCTGGATGAGCGGAATTATGTGAAAAAAGCGGTGAGCTGGGCCCTGAGAAACATTGGCAAACGAAATTCGAATCTGAACCGGATGGCCCTGGAAACTGCCCGGGGAATCCGACAGTTGGACTCAAAAGCTGCTCGCTGGGTTGCCTCGGATACCATCCGTGAACTGGAGAGTGAAGCCGTGCAGAAGAGGTTAAAAAAAGGATTAAAATCATAAAACCTTGAGAAAGATTAATCATGAAAATTCTGGAGAACCGGGTTGAATTGAGGTCGGCCCGGGAAGCAGACCGGAGAAAAATATTCAACTGGCTGACCCGGTCCGACCTGACCGGCCGGATGATGGGGCCGCCGGATTATCCGGACCATCCCCCGCCCACTTGGGAAGCATTTTGCCGGGATTATACACCGAGCTTTTTTAAGTCCTCCGGTGATGGCCGGGGAAGACAATTTGTCATTGTTTTCCAGGGCAAGGAAGTGGGGACCATTGGCTATGACCTGCTAGATCAGAAGCAAAACCGGGTGGTGCTGGATATCTGGATGCGGGCGGAAAAATACTGCGGGCAGGGTTATGGCAGTGATGCCCTGAAGGCCCTCTGCCAATACATCCATAAGACCTATGGGATTACCCGGTTTATCATCAGCCCCTCGGCCCGGAACAGCCAGGCCATTGCCGCCTATCAAAAAGCCGGTTTCACCCTGCAGTCGGTCATAAACCGTTCCCAACAGGAAAAAGAATTCGGCCTCAGCGAGTATGATGACAATGTGCTCATGATAAA
>DAOVIP010000105.1 GCA_030671465.1 Candidatus Aminicenantota bacterium
CAGGAACTTTTAAATCGCTCCCATGAATATTATCACCATTCACATAATACGCATTTTGCCCTAATCCGATAACCCGGTGTAATATCAATCGCTCAGTCAGGGGATGACGAAAGGCAACCACCTCACCGGGAGTCGGAGAAAATGGCCGAAACAATGAAAGGGTAATCATATCCCCTTCGCAGATTGATGGTACCATGCTGGTACCTTTGACTTGAAATCTGAAAATCCCTTTTTTATCCTGTATCGCGCTCAATATTCCAATCATCTGCGAACCGGACAGGGTTATTTCTATTTGCTTCTCTTCTATCTGAATTCTTCCCATATTCAAAACCTAATAAAAACTGGCATTTCGACTCATTGGTCTAAATCCGAAAACACAAAACATTCCAATAATATTTTATTCGTAATATCATTATAATGCAATGGCATTACCGAAAAAATGACCGGGTACCGGCAAACAAAAAAAGCAATGCGATTCGGGTGGATAAATTTGATATCATTTTTCAATTATGTTAACATTTATTTCAAAAACTGGTTAAAATTACATGAAAAATATTTGTTTTATCATCATTCAGATTGGAATGAAAATTATAGTATTCTAATTGAATAGAACAGATATGTCTTCACCGATTTTAACAAAAAAAAATGACCGATAAGAGTCAGGGCAATTATCTCGGGAAACGTTTTCGTACTTCTGATTCTGTGGTTTCGAGAAAGATCGCTGATGAATTTATTTTGGTGCCCATACAATCAAAATCCGGGGATCTCGACTTCATCTATACCCTAAATGAAGTCGGTGGACGTATCTGGGAATTAATCGACGGTCAGAACCAGCTGATTGACATCAGAAATAAAATTATCAAAGAGTTTGAGATTGGTCCCGACCAGGCAGATGCGGATATCATTGAGTTTCTTGAGCAGCTGGAGCAAATCAAGGCCGTGAATGAGGTTTGACATGGAATGCCCTCATATTCCGATCGAAAGCTACGGAAATTTCAGCCATCGACTGTATGATCAAGCCGTGAACCGGCGTATTCCCATTACCGGAAGCATAGAGGTCACCGCCCACTGCAACCTGAAATGTGTTCACTGCTATATCCCCCCCACAAATGCTGAAAACCCAAGTACCAGGCAAGAATTAAGCATTCAACAAATCTGCAATATCATCGACCAGGTTGTCGAGGCCGGTTGCCTGAGCATTCTGTTTACCGGTGGCGAACCTTTCATTCGTCCTGATTTCCTTGATATCTATATCTATGCCAAGAAAAAGGGACTTCTGATTACCCTGTTTTCTAACGGAACCACCATCACACCGGAAGTGGCGGATTGCCTGGCCCGTTGGCGTCCCTTTGCCATTGAAATAAGCCTGTACGGCAGTACGCCGGATACGGTTGAAAAGATTACTGGAACTCCCGGTTCCTTCCAGAAATGTAAAAACGGAATTGAACTGCTTATTGACCGCAAACTCCCCTTAAGACTTAAAAGTATGATCATGACCCTTAACCACCATGAACTCAAAGACATGAAGACCTATGCCCGAGAACTGGGTGTTGAGTTCCGCTTTGACCCGATTTTAAATCTAAAACTGGACGGAAGCAAGGGACCGGAAGCATTCCGACTTTCTCCCCGGGAAGTGGTTGCACTTGACCTGGACGATGATAAGCGGATAAAAAACTGGCATCAATATCTAGATAGATTTTCAGGACCCCCTCCCCATCCCCAATACCTATACCAGTGCGGTGCCGGGGTAACCACCTTTCATATTGATGCCTTTGGAGAATTATCCCCCTGCCTGATGTCCAGAAATCCTAGCTATGATCTACTGAAGGGATCATTTCGGGATGCCTGGGACAGATTCATCCTCAGTCAGAGAACCAGGAAATGGAATGCGGAAACACCCTGCAAGAATTGTGATATAATATCTTTATGCGGTCAGTGCCCCGGTATTGCCCAGCTGGAAAATGGAAATCCCGAATTAATGGTAAACTATCTCTGCCAGATCGCCCATTTACAGGCAACTGAATTCGGATTTGATAAATGCACTGATGGAGAAAATATTGAAAAAAGAAACAGAAAGGAAATCATTCCGACAACCATATAATAAGCCCCAGCTGAAAAAAGTGAGACTGGTCAGCGAAGAAGCGGTACTGAGTGCCTGCAAGACCGTGGACGGTATCATCAATGTCTGGGGATCAGGAAATTGTGGATTCATTTTTCAATGTTATACCGTGGGCTCTTAAGCCATCAGATATCCAATCTGACCGAATTAGTGACTACCGACAAGGTTAAATTTCATTTGCTCTTCTATTCCAAAAATGGAAAAAAATAGTCACTCTGTCGATATCCGGATCGCCGGTATCCTGTTTTCAATTTCATGGGATCGGAAAATGAATCCCATCGGTTTGGGTGAAAACATGAAGAGATTTCTGTCCCAGGGGACGCCGGATGTATGCATTCATATGGTTCCCGGCAAACCACCGAAAAAATATTTCAACAGGAAAAATCGAATTTTCGACTCGGAAACCGTATGGAGCCTTTATCAGGTCGGAGAAAAAATGGTCTTAACCCTGCAGGCACCCGCTGCCGGCCCTGATCCCTATCAAATGGTTGTATTCGATCGGGATTTCCGGAAAGGTAATGTTTATCATTGCCTGCCGGTCTCAAAAGACTCAGGAGATATGTTATTGTCTTCTTTACTGGGATTTCCCCTTTTTGAAGTTATCATGGTTTGTGTATTGTCCCGGGGGTTCGGTTTCATGGTTCACGCCTGTGGTATAGATGATCAAGGAAAGGGAATCCTTTTTGCAGGGAATTCCACCCACGGAAAATCAACCATGGCCCGTTTGTGGGAACACAGGGCAACCATTCTTAATGATGACCGTATCATTCTGAGGTTGATAAACGGACAATTCTGGATGTTTGGCACTCCTTTTCACGGAGATTACAAAGACACTTCTCCCCATGGGGCCCCGATTGATAAAAATTTTTTTCTGCGCCATGCTCAATCCAACCATATTATACAAATAAATGGAGCATCGGCCGTCAGCATGATCATGACACGTTGTTTTCCCCCCTTGTGGGATGCTGAGGGCATGGATTTTACCCTTGATATGTGCGCAAAACTAACCGATCAAATTACCTGCTTTGAACTTGGTTTTATTCCTGACCGTAATATTGTGGGATTTGTACGGGCAATCGACTAACCTTCAAAAAAAAAGGCCGGGAATCTTTTGCGAACAATATTTACATTTATTGTCTTTCATCCCGGAGATGGTAGTGTCATAACCCAGCCGTTCGATCAATAATTTTCCACAGCTGTGGCAGTAGGTATTGCTGGCATCCGACAGCAGGTTTCCAATATAGGCGTAATGCACCCCGCTTTCCCGGGCGACCTTCCAGGCCCTATCAAGTAAGCCGGGCGGGGTGGGTGGAATATTTTTCAGCATGAAGGTGGGATAATAACGGGAAAAATGGACCGGCACATCCGCTCCCAGTTCTTTGACGATCCAGCGGGTCATCTGCCTGATTTCCTGCGGACTGTCATTCAGAGTGGGAATGATCAACACCACGATTTCAAACCAGATGCCCTCATCCTTGAGTACCAGCAGGCAGTCCAGGACGGGTTTCAGGGTACCACTGCACTGTTCCTTATAGAATTTTTCCGTGAATGCCTTGAGATCGATTTTGACAGCACCCAGATATTGGCAGAGTTCCCTCATGGGCTTTTCCTGGATGTAACCGTTGGAGATCATCACATTGGGAATATTTTGCTTATGACCCTGGATGGCGCAGTCCAGCATGTATTCAAAGAAAATGACCGGCTCGGTATAGGTGTGGGCCACGGTGTGGCAATCATACCTGCGGGCGGCTTTGATGACGTCGGCCGGATAGAGGTCAATGGTCTTCACCTGCTCGGGCCGTTTCTGTGAAATTTCCCAGTTCTGGCAAAAGCAGCAGACAAAATTACAGCCGGCCGTGGCAATGGAAAAGGTCCGGGTGGCCGGATAATAGTGAAACATGGGCTTTTTCTCGATAGGATCCACATGGACCGAACAGGGATTACCGTAAACCATGGTGTAGTAGGTGCCACTGCGATTTTCTCTCACCCCGCAGGTTCCCCGCTCCAGGTCGGCGATGCGGCACTCGTGGGGGCAGAGTTTGCAGACTATCTTTTTTTCCCCGATTTTCTCATAATACCGGGCTTCCCGGATGTGGCGTCCCGGATTGTCATCTCCTCTACTTTTGGAACCCGAAAATGCAGGCATAAACCGGCCCATCAGGGCCGGCCCCAGGGTTCCAGCCACCAGTCCCTTTTTAATAAAGCATCTCCTGGACAACCGTTTATCTTTCATGGGATTCTCAGATCTCAATCAGTTTGATATGGCTTTCCCGGGCCTGGCCCAGCTTCAACTTCATGGCCGAAAACAGGTAGCGGGGCTCCCGGCCCAATGCTTTCAATGTTTTCAGTTTCAGGGCCTTTCGTTCCTTTTCAATGATCTGCCAGCCTGTAAAATCCAGGGCCACCGGGTCGGTACTGACCAGGATACCCCCGTAATCCCGGGCATACTTCGGGTAAAAGGCCGGACCATTGTGTACCTGGACCCGGGAGGCATCACACACAGTCAGGCGAAGTTTGTTTTTGATCAGGGGATGGGCACAGAGATCAGCCACATAGGGATCACAATTACGGGTATGAAATTTATTGGGATTGTGGATGGCACCGTAAAAATTCTTCAATCCGATAGATACCCCGGCAATATCATGGTCCTTCAATACCGGCACACTGATCAGGACATCCACCGATTCCACGATCCGGCTGAAACAGGTGCCCACACTCCGGGATATTTCGATCCGGTCGGAATAACCGCCATTGGACAGATGATCGGTTCCGAATACATTGATTCCCTTTCGGCTGATTTTATAACCGGCCTGTTCCAATTCCCGGTCGGTCCGCTCCCATATAAAAATATTTTCGGGCTTGATGCCAGCAGAGATCAGACCTTCGACAATGGACATGACCAGTCCCGGGCTGGAGGACATGGGCTTGCCGGGCAGGCAGCTCAATTTAATGCCCACCCGTTCCCCGGGAGAAAATAGCTGTTTCCAGGCCCGGGCCGCTGAGGACTGGCCGGTAATTCGCTTCAGGGCCTCATTCAACACCCGGCCGGCATTTTCCCTCTGGATATCATGCTCCACCCTGATCAATCCCCTGGAGCGGGCCAACACCACCACACTCTCATCCGGGCCATCTCCTGGCAATCTTCCGACTGAAAGCAATCCTGTGGCCGCACCAACAGTGGTCACCATCAGGGTTTTGGTAAACGCCCGGCGCTTTATCTTCATGTCATCGATGTTTACTTTCCCCGAACACCTGGGCCTGAAACACGTAGAATATCATCCCGACTGACCGGTAGGCCGCAGCATCCAGGCCGGCCTTGCGGCACAGGTTTCCCAGAAATTCATCCAGGTTCCAGCCGGTCTCGGCAGCCACTTGGGGAAGGAAAACCGCCTGATAATGGCTTTTTTTAATGATGATCCCATCAACTCCCAGCCGGATTTTTTTATAATCATCTATCTGCTGTAAAGGGGTCATCACCGATATTTCGATCTCGATCCCTTCCAGTTCTTCTTTTTTAACCGGGGAAAACCGCGGATCCTTGACCGCGGCATTGATGGCATTGTCCATCACCCCCTGATACAATGGCTTCCGGCCGATAAGGGTACCGATACATCCCCGCAACTGGTTGTTTTTTTTCAGAGTGACGAACACCCCGGCGGTTTTTCTCAAACGATGGGTAATGGCATACCGCCTGGCATGAATCCCTTCCGGGTCCCCGGTCTTTAAGTAGTGTGTCAGCGTCTCCCGGGCCAGGGAGAGCAGGGTTTGTTGTTCGCTATCGGTCAGTTTTAAAAGAGAGGCTGGCATTTTTTTTTCAACCGGCCTGGAGCCCCCGGCATTTTTCTCATGGACGATGACCGAAGCATAACTCACGCTAAGCGAATAATCCTGATTGCGGTCACCGGATTTGGAGTAATCCACCAGCCGGGCGGAATACCGGTCCGGGGGAAACAGGTGAATGAGCACCCCCACCGGGACAAAACCACACATGGTGATGCCGGTCTTCTGCCTGTATTGAAAATAACGTTCAATATCCAGCCGGGTGATCTTTTCGATCATACCCCGGTCCAACCGAGTCAGGTTTTCTTTAATATTGCTGGTAAAAGGTGTATAGCCAAAGTTACGACCGTAATGATTGAGATCGCTGCTGGCCACTACCAGTGTTTTTTCATCCACATACCGGGCAATAATATTGGCCATCCGGGGGTAATCGACCTTATCCAGACGGCCGAACAGAATGGGAATGATCCGGATATCCCGGCCCTGAAAAATCCACTGCAAAAATGGCAGCTGATTCTCCAGGGAATGTTCATGCTGCATGACCCGGTTGTCGGTCCGGAACCCGGATTCTCGGGCAAGTTTTTCAATAATGCCCCGGTCCAGGGCTATTTTGCCCAGGGGTGTGGAATTGTGGGTGAAATCAGATACACAGGCCCCATAATATCCGGAATGGTGGCTGGAACCCAGTAGGATTATCCGCTGAATACGGTTTCGCTGTTTTACCAGATGCCGGTAGGCCCGGGCCGCGCAGGTTCCCGAGTAGGAAAAACCGGCATGGGGCACCACCAGGCCGCTTATTCTCTCTGAAATATTACGGCTATCGGCCTTCTTAAACAAACCGGTCAGCAGGGTATTCAGTTGGGTCTTGGAATCTGGATACCAACCACCGGTGGTCAGGTAGTCCCGAACTTTTTCCGCTCCCAGTGCAGAGAGTAGCAGGAAAATCCCCAGAAGAAAAATGAATCCCTTTCGTACCCGCATATTCATCACCCGTTTCATTTTAAATAAACAGCTCTCCAAAGTCAAATTGACCGGCAATTTCCCGGAATAATCGA
>DAOVIP010000095.1 GCA_030671465.1 Candidatus Aminicenantota bacterium
AAAAACCATAATGATATTCCAAAATTGATTCCTGCATTAGCCATGAATGTTGGAGTAGTGATTTTTACCGATCTATTCATGGCCATTGGATTATTTATAGCATGAAGTCATATGACACATTAAGTTAAAATGGTGATGGAAGTTTAGAAGACAAGAAGTATTGAGGATGAAAAACCAAATAGATGGTGAGAGAAAAATGAAGAGAATAAACGGTTGGATCGCTATAACACTGATTCTGGGGATATTCCTATCTTCTCTGTATGCCCGGAATCAGGGAACAAACCCGGAAAAGATATTTTTGTGGCAGCTTGATTACCAGACCAATAAGAGTTATATTCTGGGCTCGGTTCATTTTCTAAAAAAGGAGATGTATCCGTTGCCAATCAAGATTGAAGAGGCTTTCGAACAATCCGATGTTCTGGTAGTAGAAGCCGATATTTCGGACGCTAACATGTCCCGGTTTTTGCGGTTAACCATGGAAAAGGGAATGTATACCGGGGAAGAAACCCTGAAACAAAATCTATCCGAAAAGACCTATCGGTTGACCGAGACGGTATTAAAAAAAAATGGTATTGATATTGTTTTTTACCAGAAGTTCAAACCTTGGTTCTTGGCCCTGACCATTTCCGGTATTGAGTTGATGAAAATGGGGTATAATCCCAATTTTGGCATTGATAAATATTTTATAGACCGGGTTTCCGCGGCCCCCGTTGACGGAACCTCTCCTAAAAAGAAAATCCTGGAGCTGGAGGGGATTGCTTTCCAGATAGATTTATTTGACTGTTTTTCCAAAGAGGAAAATGATGACTTTCTCTTCTACAGCCTGCAGGAGATCTTTCAATACCAAAAGGAAATCGATCATCTGGTTGAAGCCTGGCGAGGTGGAGATGCCGCTGAAATGGAGCAATTGTTAAAAAAAAACCTGGATAAATTTTCCGAGTTGACTCCCATGTACAAAAAATTTATTGATGACCGGAATATTTCAATGACAGAAAAAATAATCCATTTTCTGAAAACCGATAAAATGTATTTTATTATGGTCGGTGCCGCACACCTTATCGGCAATCAGGGGATCCTGCGACTTCTGGAACAGAAGGGTGTCAGCGTATCCCAGCTAAAGGCTTATTAAAAATTAAGAAGGAGACATCAAATGAAATTTAAAAATCGGATCCAACCCTTTTCATGGTTGATGTTGACCTGGATGATTCTCTTCTGGGTTTCGGCAATTGATATTCAGGCATCTCCTGTCGTACAATCTCCGGAAAAATATTTTGGATTCAAACCGGGAACAGATAGAATGCTTTTTGACTATAGCCAGTTGATCGGGTACCTGAAAAAGCTCGACAAGGCTTCTCCGCGAATTAAAATGTTTGAAATCGGGAAATCACCCCTGGGGAAAAAGCTATATCTGACCTGCATTTCCTCTGAAAATAACCTGAAAAATCTGAATGAATTAAAGGATATTAACCGGAAACTTGCACTCTACCCGGATTTATCGGAAAAAGAACGGGAATCTTGTGTCTCCAGGGGAAGGGTTTTTGTGTTATCCACACTTTCCATGCATTCTGGAGAGGTGGCTCCTTCGCAGGCCGCCCCCCTGATTGCCTATCAATTGGCAACCACCCGGGATACGGATTATTTGACCATTCTGGACAATGTTGTTTTGATCATGGTTCCCTGCCACAATCCGGATGGAATGGACATGGTAGTGAACCACTACAGGAAGTATAAGAAGACAAAATATGAGGGGAGTTCCATGCCTGGTATTTACCATAAATATGTGGGCCATGACAATAACCGGGATTTTATTACCCTGACCCAGGAAGATAATCAGGCTGTTGCCCGGGTATACAGCCATGAATGGTTTCCCCAGGTCATGGTTGAAAAGCACCAGATGGGCTCGACTACGGCCCGGTATTTTGTCCCGCCCAATCATGATCCCATCGCGGAAAATATCGATGCCCGTTTATGGAACTGGTGCGGGATTTTTGGTTCCAACATGATTAAGGATATGACCAACCAGGGACTGGCCGGGGTTAGCCAGCATTACCTTTTTGATTTCTACTGGCCCGGTTCCACCGAGACCAGTATGTGGAAAAATGTCATTTCTTTTCTGACCGAAGGCGCCAGTGTGAATTACGCCACCCCGATTTTTGTGGAATCCAATGAATTGAAAGGGTATGGAAAGGGCCTTGCTGAGTATAAAAAAAGCACCAACATGCCCCTGCCCTGGCCCGGGGGTTGGTGGAGATTAAGTGATCTGGTCACTTATGAAGTGGTTTCGACCCTGTCGATTTTGAAAACCGCTTCCAATCACCGACGGGATATCCTGATGGTCCGAAATGATTTATGCCGGGACGAAGTTCAGAAGGGAAAAACCAAGCCCCCCTTCTATTATATTTTGCCCCTGGCCCAGCATGACCGCAGTGAACTGGTGGAAACGGTGAATCTGCTAAAAGAACACGGGATCAGTGTGTATCGGTTAACCAGGGATATGGTCGTTAACGGTAAATTCCTGAAAAAAGCGGACCTGGTCCTGCCTCTGGCCCAACCCTTCAGAGCCTTTCTCAAGGAAGTAATGGAGAAACAGATTTATCCGGTCCGCCACTACACCCCTGGAGGGAAGATCATACGGCCCTATGATGTGACCAGCTGGTCGCTTCCCCTGCATCGTGGTCTGACCTGTTTTGAGGTAAATAGGCAGATCGCCGGGTTTGATCAGAATCTGGAAAAAATCGATAAATCCTTCAGCCTGAAACAGGACATTCCCCCAGTTTTCTGGGCGGCTGCTTTTTCGGCAAATTGCAATGAAAGTTATAAAGTTGCATTCAAAGCCAGTGAAATGGGCCTGAAGGTAGAGCGGCTGAAGGAAATGATCCGTTTGAACCATCAGGATTTAGCCACGGGTAGTTTCTTGGTATATAATCAGAAGTCAAATCATTCAAAAATGACCAGTCTATTCGATTCCATTTTGGTTTCTCCGGTATATATCAAAGATAAAATTCCGGTTAAAACCGTTCCCCTGCAGGTCCCCCGTATTGCCCTGGTGGAAACCTATTTCCATGATATGGATGCCGGCTGGACCCGCTATCTGTTTGATTCCTATTCTATACCTTATACGGTGATCCGACCCGGTGATTTCGAAAACATTGATTTCAGGAAACGATTTGATGTGGTGGTATTCCCCGATATCAGTCGGTCCATACTGATGACCGGAAAATGGAAATACGAGGACAAGTATTATATCAGTGAATATCCGCCGGGGTATTCAAAGGGAATCGGTAAAAAGGGGTTGAAGCGGTTAATGAATTTTATGGAAAACGGGGGCATCATTATTTCATGGGGGAGGTCTGCCTCTCTTTTTACTGGAACCCTTGAAGTCAGTGTTGCAAAAAAGCCGGTCGAAGAGTTTCAGCTGCCCTTTGGGGATATGTCGTCCCAATTAAAAAAATCGGGTTTCTACTGCCCCGGGGCTTTGCTGAAACTGGATCTCTTACCCGATCATCCCATCACCCGTGGCATGGGTGAAACAATTGGTGTTTTTCTTAGAAGAGGACTCGTATTTGAAACCTATATACCCAGTTTTGATATGGATAGGCGGGTGATCGGAAAGATATCGGAACGGGATATCCTGCTGAGCGGGTATTGTGAGAAAGTGTCTGGTGTGGCCAACAAAACCCTGTTGCTTTGGCTGAAAAAGAATAGGGGACAGCTGGTGTTATTCGGATTTAATCCCCAGTTCAGGGCCTCCACCCATGGGTCCTTTAAACTGGTATTCAATTCCATTCTTTTACCACGTTTGTAATATATTGTCGATAATGCCCGGGGGTTATTTCATCAGGGTTCAGTATAAAGACCTTGACTACTTCATTTGACTCCAGGTTGATGTCATGATATATATTTACCTTTTAATGGTATGAAAATAAAAAAATCAGGTTTGAACCCAATAACCTTTTTGGTTTTACTGGTCATGCTTTCCAGTTGTACTCAACAAAAAAAGGTTTCCCTGCAACCTTCCCAGCCCAGATTACCGGCAGTCAAAGAAACCGGCATTGATCAGGATCAGCCCCAAGCATCTCTGCCTGATATCGAAAAATCAGCTGACGGGGATTCCCCGACAGAAATCCTGGAGGAGGCACTGGATGCCTATCAGGATGCCCAGACAGCCTGGGAAAAAGCCGATATTGATACAGCCCTGGCTGCCCTGGATGAAGCCTATAGCCTTTTATTACAACTAGATTTGGATGCTGATTCTCCCCATCTTCAGGAAAAGAATGATCTCAGGCTGTTAATTGCCCAGAGGATACAGGAAATCTATGCCTCTCACCTGATTGCCGTGGGTACCAATCACAGGGAAATACCGCTCACGGAAAACAAGTATGTCCTGGCTGAAATCACCCGCTTCCAGACCAAGGAAAGACAGTATTTTATGGATGCTTACCGGCGTTCCGGCATGTATATGGAAATGATCCGGAAGAAATTGAGGCAGGCCGGTATGCCCGAGGATCTTTCCTGGATTCCTGTAATAGAAAGCGGATTCAAGGTTAAAGCCTATTCCCGTGCCCGTGCTCTGGGACTCTGGCAATTCATTTCATCCACGGGCTACCGCTTCGGTTTGAAAAGGAATCGCTGGATCGATGAAAGAATGGATCCGGAAAAAGCCACGGATGCCGCCACCAAGTATCTAAAAGAACTTCATTCTATATTTGGAGATTGGACCACGGTTCTGGCTTCTTATAATTGCGGGGAATTCAGGGTTCAGAGGCTCATACGGGCCCAGCGGATCAATTATCTGGACAATTTCTGGGATCTTTTTGTCATGCTTCCCCGGGAAACCGCCCGTTTTGTTCCCCGCTTCATTGCTACCCTTTTAATTATTAAAAATCCGGACAAATACGGTTTCACATTGCCCCAGCCTGATCCATCGGTTCAATTTGAAACGATTCAGGTTAACCGCCCGGTCAGACTATCTTCCCTGTCCAAATTATTGAAACTGCAGACCAACACCCTTTCTTTTCTGAATCCTGAGCTGCGTCATAAGGCCACCCCGGGTGCTGAATACAATCTCAAGATTCCGGCCGGCTACCGGGACCAGGCCCTGACAGCATTCAATTCACTATCAAAATGGATTCCACCTGAAGCGACCTATGCGGTTCATTATGTTCGCCGCGGAGAGACCGTTTCCGGTATTGCCAGACGGTACAGGACATCGGTATCAGCCATTTCACGGTTGAATCGTTTAAGAAGAAATTATCTCATCCGGGCTGGACAAAGACTGAAGATTCCCACTTATAGAAAATCCAGAAGATATACCCCCCCCCGGGAATTAAGATTGATCAAAGAAGGGGAAAAACTGGTCTATGTGGTAAAACGGGGCGATTCCATACAGGTGATTGCCAGGGCCTTCAATACCACCATTAAGCGGATAAAAGAACTCAATAATCTCCAGAGCAACATCATCAAGGTGGGCCAGAAATTAGTGATACAGCCTCTAAAAATGGAAGGGGCGATATCCTATACGGTGAAATCCGGAGACACACCGTATTCGATTGCGGTTAAATACGGAATGGATCTTAGGACATTGCTGCGTATAAACGGGCTTCGTTCACGTTCCAAGATTTACCCGGGCCAGCAGCTTTGGGTGATTCCGAAAAAGAGTCGTCAATAAGTAGATTCCCATATAACCATACAGGTCAAATGAATACCAAACGGATTTTCAATCGGCTGGATGATCTGGTTGAAAAGGCCAGGCGGATTGAAATTTCAGATCGTGATAAACTGGTCATATTGAGTGATTTTCACATGGGGGACGGGGGAAAACTCGATGATTTTGAAAAAAACAGTCAATTATTGACCCAAATCCTTGACCAGTATTACCGGAAATGCAAATATACCCTGATTTTAAACGGGGATATTGAAGAGATCCAGCGATATTCCTTGAAGAAAATTACAGACAAATGGTGGAATATTTATGAAATTTTTGCCGACTTTTTAAGAGATAACCGCCTGATCAAAATATATGGAAATCATGACTATGAGCTTCGCTTTCGTCATCGTTTACCCGGTAATATCCCGGTCCATGAAGGATTGGTGATCGGTTATGACCGGTACAAAATGCTTTTGTTTCACGGCCATCAGGCCCATCGCTATCCGGATATATTTCATATGGTCAGTACGATTATCCTGCGTTTACTGGCCAATCCATTGAGAATCAAAAATTATACAGTGGCCTATGATAACCATAAAAAATACCGGATAGAGAAACGGGTTTATCACTATGCCAGGCAAAAAAAAATCATTGCTCTCATGGGACATACCCATCGTCCCTTATTCGAATCATTATCTAAAGTGGACAGTCTGAAATTTAGAATCGAAAGTCTTTGCCGTCAGTACCACACCACTGCCCCGGAAAATAAACCGAAACTGGAACAGAAAATCCTGGCCTTAAAAGAGAACCTTCATTTGTTGCTGAGAATGGGAAAAAGGCCCAGACAGGGTGAAACCTACAGCCTTTATGATTCTGAACCCCTGGTCCCCTGTATTTTCAATTCCGGCAGTGTAATCGGCAAAAGGGGATTGACTGCTATTGAGATCTCCGAGGGGAAAATCAGTCTGGTATACTGGTTTGATCAGCGGATTCAACAAAAGAATCTGGAATTGAATGAATACCCCGCCAAGCGATTGGATAAGAGTGATTACTTTCGAAAGATCCTGAAAACAGAAGATTTGGACTATGTTTTAACCCGGGTTAGATTGTTGTCCTGAATCCCATAGAAATATAAAAAGCCAATAAAACGGTTGGTTTCCGGTTAAACTTTTCCTCCGCATATTGCTACACCTGGTCTGGTTGTGATATAATCTCCCGGTTGTTATTTGTGGAGACATGAAATGGATACGATAGCGATTCAAAAAATCAGAAATATGGGCATTGTGGCCCATATTGATGCCGGGAAAACCACCACCACCGAACGCATGTTGTTTTTTTCAGGGGTTACCCGAAAAATGGGAGAAGTCCATAATGGCCAGGCAGTAATGGATTTTATGAAGCAGGAACAGGAAAGGGGCATCACCATCTCTTCGGCAGCCATTACCGCCAACTGGAAGGGTCACCAGATCAACATTATC
>DAOVIP010000179.1 GCA_030671465.1 Candidatus Aminicenantota bacterium
AAACCCCATATGACCATTGATATCAGCCAGGAAGAGGGGATGAAACAGGCTACCCGGTTAATGGGATTCCTGGGACTGGAACTGAGAAAGGAGGAAAACGGCCAGTATAAAATCATGATCGATGCTTCAACCGGAATCATCGATTATTATCGTTTTTCACGGATCGACATCGAGAAGATGGAGAGGCAAATCAACCAAACCAAGCGCCTCTACTTTAAGTTGCATGGATCAACCACCCGGATACCCTGGGATTTTAAGTTTCTGAAAACCATCACCGGCCTGGGAATCAATGCCCACTCATTTTTTGAGAATCTTTTGATGAATGAACGATTCTCTCTGTTGATCGCGGTTTTATATCGCTTTTCAGAAGATGAGATCAACTATATCAATTCTCTCTCCCCTCAACCCCAAGTCTGGAAGCAGATATACCAGGACAAGAAATTGCTGATGGGGATGTATTTATTATCCCATGCCTTACGCAGCAATGATAACAAATTGATTTTGCCCGGTGGGGATGAAGCCGCCTCTTTCTGGTCCCAACTATGCGGCAGTGATCTTTCCCGTGACCCGTTTGGATTTATCAAGGGAATTGCCACCAAACAGGATGGAAAACTCAACTATCTCTATGTTTTCTCATTCTTCCTGTCAGAATCAAGCCGGAAAATACTGCTTCTGGATTTTAATTCAGAAAAAATGCAGACCATCTTAGACAAAATTTCCCTTGGCAAAAAGGGAAAACTGCAGACCACCAGATTCCCCAGACTGGGCAATTTCAACTTTTTCACCCTGCTTTATGCCTTGAAAGTAAAGGATGAAAGAGTAACCTTTCCCGGTAAACTTGAATCCTGGATTGATACAATCATGGGTCAACCGATACCTGCTTCCAGGCCAAACACCGATAAACCGGGACTGTTCCATCTGTATAAAGCTTTACTGGAGAATTCAAGCAACAAAAAAGAGTTGACTTCCCTGCAAAAATTCATCTCTCTGTATTCCAAGTTTCACCATCGCCCGGAAATTATGACAGATGATAATATGCACAAATTATTTGAACACTATCAGGATTACAACATACTGGTAGATTTTATTGAAAAAATTCCTGTAAAAAACCCCCAGTTGGTCAGTCAAATGATTGATTGGGTAATCCGGCTTGATGAGCAGAATCGGAAAGACCGAATCCTTTTCACAGCGATTTTCCAATCCCTGTTCGAAATTCTCTCTTATCAGGCCAAATACGCTTCCCATCTTCTGGACTATGATACGATAATCGATAAATTGATAAAGATTCCGCTTGATAAATCACAATGCTTCGATCAAATTTTTGATTTCTTCAAAACCCAGATGAACATCTACCCCAACCGGAATACCATTGACAACGCCATGATTTCCAGTATTTTAAAGGGTATACCCAACCAGTACATTCAGATGAATAACCGACAATACAAATTCATGATTCAAGACAGTACCAGAACCACCATCAATGACATTCTTCAGTCACAAGAGGTTTGCCCTCTCTCAACCCTGATTGAAGTGAAACAGGTATTGAAAAGAGCAGAACAAGGGGACAAGCTGAATATTCCTGCCTATAAAATTCAGCTTGTTGAAGCCTTCAATCAACTGCCCCATCCCGACATCAGTGATGATGCCCCCAGATTTATTATTTCCCGGATTAAAAAATATGTTAAAGAAGATCTGGAAAGAGATGTCCGAAATCTGGCTTTAAAATTGGAATCCAAAGCGCCGTCAATGGAAATCAATAACATCATCGCCAAATTAAAATCCGATTATTTAATCCATCAATTACAGGATTATCTCCTGGCCCTGACCTATGCCCTCAATGCAAAAAATGAACGGTTAAGAATCTTTTTAAATCCCAATTTTACCCGCCTTCATGATTTCGAAGAAACCAAGGAGTATACACCCTGGAATCACTGTAAAACCCCCACCATAAAAACCCGCTTTTCGGGATTTTACTTTCAGGGAGGACTTTCCAGGCTCAACATCTTGTTTTCTCAAAACTGGAAGGATCATCTTTTCAGCAGGAACATCATATACGACAAGAAGCAGATTCAATCGGTTATTCTCAATATTCTTGAATTTTACCCAGTTCCCCTTATCTCCAACAGCCAATCATATATTGGTCTTTTGGCTGAATTTGGATTGGAACTCATTCAAAAGGCCAAAAACAATACCCAGATCAATCAAGAGGTCATCCGAGAAATCAAAAGTATAACCACTGGTTATCACTATCGGAAAATAATCGATTTTCTCAATGATAAGAGCAACGAGTATTACCTGTTTTTCAATGAAATTTTCAAGATCGGAGAAAACTTTCTGGCAAAAAACAAATACCTCAAAGAATTTTCTGCCTTCGATAAACTGGGTATACTGACCAAGACCCATCTGAGCAAAAGCGTTCAGGAAGAAATTGATTATTTCGGTGGTGTATATTACCACACTTTTGGTAGCCTTAGACCCCAAAAATATCAACTTTTCCCCCAGGAAATCTCCAACCTTTATGATAACAACTGGACCGGAGGAGAAATGATCAATGAATTTAAAATCAAGGCTGCCTATCATTCCCATAAAAAAATGTTTCCACCCAAACTTCTGGGACAATTCTTGTATCATTACCTGTACAACGTATGCAGGAAATATTTTTCCCAGAACTATATAAAAGATTATTTCAGTACCTACTTTATTTTTGATATTCTAAACAATTCACACCTAACAAAAATTCTAAAAAAACTCCAAGAAAAAGGTCACGTGAGGTTAAAATGATCCGTTTAAAACAAACAATATGGTTTTCATTGATAATTCTTTTTGGATTTCAGGTTATTTTCTCGTCAACCCCCAGAGTCTGGTTTGCTTCACCGCAAAGTGATGACATTTGGATCGGAAAAAGGAAAATTGAAGTTAAATTCAGGGACATTGATCCGAAAAAGATTCGTTCAGTGGAAATCTACCTGGATGGTAAATTTCTGAAAGACCTTTCTGCTCCCCCTTATATTATGGACTATGATTTCGGTCAAATTCCCAAGAACCGGACCTTAAAGATGCTGGTAAAGGATATTCACAAGATTGTCATACTGGAAAGAGAAATAAATTCTTATCAATTTGACGATGCCCGTATGGTTGATGTTGCCCAGGTAGTGGTTCCGGTCGTGGTGACCGATCAGAATGGATATTATATCAAGGACCTGAATAAGGATGATTTTATCATCTCCGAAGAGGGTGTTGATAAAGAGATCACTTATTTTGATAAAAAAGGAAAAACCAAATTTAATCTGGTACTTCTGATGGATATCAGTTCCTCAATGAAGGATAAAATTGGTGATGTCAAGGATGCAGCCAAAATTTTTCTGGAAGCTTTGATTACCAAAAAAGACAAAGCCATTATCGTGATGTTCAATCATGAGGTCTTTGAGGATACCGATTTTACCAATAATATCGATGAGCTCATCAATTCATTATCCATTGCCTTTCCCTTCGGGGCAACAGCCCTTTATGATGCCGTTGCCTACTGCACAAAGCTACTGAAGGGGATTCCCGGCCGGAATATCATCATCCTCTTTTCGGATGGCGAAGACAACAGTTCTTACATTGATCCCTTTACCCTGATCAAAAGAGTGGAACGGTCAAATTCCGTGATCTATTCGATTGGTAAGAGAACCTCTTTTTATGATGACATCCGCTATCAGGATATTTTAAAAAACATCTCTGTCTCCTCAGGTGGGATTACCTTCCTTTTTGATGACATTAGCGATATTCCCACCATCTATCGTGAGATCCGCAGAGATATAAAAGCCAAATATATACTTCAATTCAAGCCCCACAAGAAAGGCAAACTGAAAAGATTTCGCAAGATAACCGTCAGCGTGAAGGGAAAGAAAAGATATAAAATTCGAACCATTAAGGGATATTACTATTAATAAAATCAGCAGTAGCCAAGAGGAGGTATCATGAGTAATAAAATGGCATTCATCTTCATAATTCTACTCCTGCTTTTTCCAGTACTGAATTCACAGCAGGATCAGCCACTTAAAGAAAAGATTGATGTGGTGAATGTTGAAGTGCCGGTTCGGGTGCATTACAAAGGAAGGCCGGTCGATAATCTCACCAAAGATGATTTTAAGGTATTTGAGGGGAAGAAACTCCAGACCATAAACGGATTCTTCATAAAAAGGAAAAAGATCGGAACCCTGACCACCCGGACTGAGTCCGGCCAGGACCAGACCCTGGCGGGACGCTACTCTGTACTGATCTTTCAAACCACTGACTACAATGATGATTTTAAAAAGGGACTGGATTATCTCTTCAATGAAATTATCAGTGAGTCAGACCAGCTGCTGGTTATTGTCAATAAAAAAACCCGATCATTTCACAATCTGGAAGAAAAAAATCTGGTCCGGGAAAACATCGAAAAAATGATAAAAAATGAAAGCCACTATGACCGACTTTCGATGTTTGGGTATATCAAACAGATTGAACAGGAATTGAATATGGCCAAATTTGAAACCGAAATCAGACTGAGCAGTTCCTCTTCAAGTAGAGGCAATACCACGCACTATACGATCAGAGATTTCTTAACCAAGTATTTGATGATCTGGAATGACTACAAAACCAAATATTTGATTCCGAATATTGAGCAGTACTATCAATTTTCCAGACTTTTGGAAAAAATAAACAGGGAAAAATGGGTGATCAATTTTTATCAGATGGAATTGTTTCCCAGGATTATCATGCCCAATGACACCCGAAGAATCCTGCGAAACTTGATCGGTGAATGGCAAATCAATGTCAATCAGGAAATTGTGACTTTTGCCAGGATAATAAACAAGCTGCTCACTGATATTGACCGGGCCCTGAAAATATCCAATGATTTCCCTTCCGAAGAAGTCAGCCGAATTTTCTCCAGGGTAAACGCCATTCATC
>DAOVIP010000447.1 GCA_030671465.1 Candidatus Aminicenantota bacterium
CAGGCCCGGAAAAATTTAAATGAAACCGCCTTCTTTTATCCCCATCTGAAAACTGCCGGGGACGGGTCCGTGACCATTGAATTTAAAATGCCCGAAGCCCTGACCGAATGGCGGTTTATCGGTTTTGCGCATACCACCGATATGCAATACGGCAGCATCGAAGGCCGCTCCATAACCCGCAAGGACCTCATGGTCCAGCCCAACCCGCCCCGGTTTTTAAGGGAGGGTGATGAGCTCGAATTCACCGTAAAGGTAACCAATATGTCGGATAAACCGGCTCGCGGGTCATTGAGGCTCCAATTTTTCAATCCACAGAATGAAACCTCCCTGGATGATTCCCTGAACAACCGTGATAAAGATCAGGCCTTTTCCATCCCAAACAAACAGTCCCGGACCCTGAGTTTCCGGATTAAGGTCCCGGATGGACTGGATATGGTGGCTTTTCGGGCCGTGGGTGCCACCGAAAAATATTCTGACGGCGAAGAGGGAGTCCTGCCGGTTTTGAGCCGTAGGCTACTGGTACGGGAATCCATACCCCTGTGGATCAGCGGGCAGGGAAAAAAACGGTTCGAGTTCAGGAAACTGTCCCTTTCCTCCGGTTCCAGGACCCTGGTTCACAAAGGGCTGACCGTTCAGATGACCTCCAATCCGGCCTGGTATGCGGTCCAGGCCCTGCCTTACTTGATGGAGTTTCCCCATGAGTGTTCCGAGCAGGTATTCAACCGGCTCTATGCCAATGGCCTGGCCCGCCACATCGCCCATTCCGATCCCCGGATTCGCCGGGTTTTTAACAGCTGGAAGGCGAGCGGGGCCCTGAAGTCCAACCTGGAAAAAAACCAGGATCTGAAAAGTGTGCTGCTGCGGGAAAGCCCCTGGGTGAGGCAGGCCAAAAACGAAACCCAGGCTAAACACCGGGTCGGCCTGCTCTTCGATGAAAACCGGCTGGACCGGGAATTGAAACGTGCCTACCTGAAATTAAAGGACATGCAGCTGAGTGATGGTTCCTGGCCCTGGTTTTCCGGTGGCCCGGGCAATCATTACATCACCCTCTATATTGTCACCGGTTTCGGCCGGCTCCGACACCTGGGCGTGGATGACATTCCCCTTGACCTGACCGGTAAAGCCATTCAATTCCTGGATAACTGGATCCTGGAAGTCTACAACCGTATTGTGGCCAAGGGATATCTGAAATCCAACAATCTGGGATCCCGGGTTGCTCTGTACCTGTACGGCCGTAGTTATTATCTGAAAAAGCACCCGCTTTCTTCAAAATGCCAGAAAGCCGTGGATTATTTTCTCCAACAGGCTCGCGAATACTGGCTGAAACTGAGCCATCGCCAGAATCAGGCCCAGCTGGCCCTGGCCCTGAACCGCTTCGGTGATTCGGTAGCTGCCCGTAAAATCATGCATTCCATCAAGGAAAGGAGCCGGTTCAGTGAGGAATTAGGCCGTTACTGGCGGGAAACCGAACTGTCCTGGTGGTGGTTCCGGGCCCCCATCGAAACCCAGGCGGTGATGATCGAGGCCTTTGATGAGATAATGGGAGACCTCCAGGCCGTTAAGGAATGTAAGGTGTGGCTGCTGAAACAGAAGCAGGCTCGAGACTGGAAAACCACCAAGGCCACTGCCGATGCAGTGTATGCGGTACTGCTGCGGGGAGACAACCTGCTGGCTTCGGATTTACCTGTGGAGGTCACCCTGGGCAGCCTCAAGGTGGAAATCGAAAAACCGGAAGCCGGGACCGGCTACTATGAAAAGATCTATCAGCCCCGGGATATTGTTGCGGATATGGGCAGGATTACGGTTTCCAAAAAAGACAAGGGCATTGCCTGGGGCGGGGTTCACTGGCAGTACCTGGAAGATATCTCCAAAATCACTCCCCATACCGCAAATCCCTTGAAACTGAAGAAGCGCCTGTTTGTGCGCCGCTTCACTGACAAGGGACCGATGATCAAACCCTATCAAGGGAGCCTGGGAGTGGGTGATCTGCTGGTGGTCCGGATCGAGCTGCGAACCGACCGGGATATGGAATATATTCATATGAAAGACCA
>DAOVIP010000027.1 GCA_030671465.1 Candidatus Aminicenantota bacterium
TAGATGAGTGGGGGAGAAGACCACTGGCTTATCCCATCCAGAAACATAATGAAGGTATTTTTACTTTTATCAACACTGATGTTGATGGAAGTGTGATTTCCAGTATTGAAAGAAGGTTAAAACTGAGTGAAGAAGTCATGCGGTTTATTGTTTTAAGATTGGATGATAAATTGAAAAAGGCCAATAAACTGACCAAACGATGGAGAAAAGCGGAGAGACATGTCAAAAAATCCAAGGAGTCCGCTCCCAGGGAGAATGAAACTCAGGATGAAATAGCCGATGAGAGTGAGGTGAAAGATGAGAAATAATTACCAATCGGAGGGCAAGTCCCAGAAAAGATACTATTTTACCCGAAAAAAATACTGTTTGTTTTGCAAGGAAAAAATCAAATTTATTGATTATAAGGATTTTAGAACCCTGGGAAACTATATTTTGGAAACCGGAAAAATTTTACCCGCCCGGGTTTCCGGAACCTGCGGTTATCATCAGAAGCAACTGACCAAGGCCATCAAAAGGGCCAGGCACATGGGTCTTCTGAAATTTGTAGAACCCAGGAGAGGATAAAATGAAAGTGATATTGAATTCTGATCTGGAGGGCAAGGGAGAACTGGGCGATATTGTTGAGGTTAAACCGGGCTATGCCAGAAATTACCTGCTTCCCAAGCAGCTGGCTCTACGGGTGACCAAACATAACCTGGAAGTGATGAAGGCCAGAAGGAAAAAAGTTGAGAAGAAGCTGGAAATCGAAAGATTGTCTGCCACCGAACAGAAACAAAAAATCGAGGAATTAACCCTGACCATTGAAAAAAAGGCCGGAGAAAACGATGTCCTGTTCGGATCGGTTACCACCTCTGATATTGAGAATAAGCTGGAGGAATTGGGAATTACACTTGACCGGAAAAAGCTTCATCTGGATGAGCAGATCAAGAGACTGGGTCATTATACCTGCAAAATTAAGTTGATGAAGGGAGTGGATGCGGATTTGAAAATTCAGGTGATCGCAGAGGGTAAGCCTCCTGAAGAGCAACAGGAAGAGATTGATGTTGCCAAAGAGGAAAAAACAGAAGAAGTGGCAAACACGCCTCAGCCGGAAAAAGAACCGATAGAGGTGGTTGAACCACCAGTTGTGCTCGAGCAACAGGAAGAGATTGATGTTGCCAAAGAGGAAAAAACAGAAGAAGCGGCAGACAGGCCTCAGCCGGAAAAAGAACCGATAGAAGCGGTTGAAGCACCAGATCTGCCCGAAGAGCAGGAAACAAGAGCCCAGGAAAAAACTCCCGAATCAGAACCAGAGTCCCTAAAAAGCGAAAAGCAAACTGCCAAAAAAACCGAAAAAAAGAATAAAATAAAAAAAGAATCTCCTGACAAGGATGATCAAACCAAGAAGACGGAAGCCAAGGACCAAGAGGAATTGAAGAAAGCATCTCCGGCCAAGGAAGATGAATCCGTAAATGAAGAAGAGGTTGCAGAAGTAAAGAATAATTCTCCCGAAGCCTAAATGCCAGACCGCATCACTCCAGATCTGAACCAGGCATTGCCGTTTGATGAATTTGCCGAAAGAGCTGTTCTGGGTGCCATGTTGTTGGATAACCGATATGCCAATGAGGTGTTTTCCGCGGTCAATTCCGATGATTTCTACCGGGAATCCCATAAAAACATAGCGGCTGCCATTGATAACCTGGTCAATAAAGGCAAGGCCGCAGATACGGTTACCATTTCAGGGTATTTAAAAAAAAAGAATGAATTGAAATTTGCCGGGGGATACGATTATATAAATTCTCTGATCGACGGGATCCCGGAAAATATCAATATCAGTGAATATATTAAAATTGTTCGTGATCAGGCCGCATTGAGAAAAATCATTTTGACCTCGCTGGGAGTCATTCAGAAGGGTGTCAACCACAAAGCCGATACCGAAAGCATATTGAATGAACTCCAGGAGGATATTATTAAAATATCCAAGAGCCGGGTAATGGGTGGATTTCATTCCACCACTGACTTGGTCCCGGAAACCATGGATTTGATTGAGAGAATTCAAAAACACGGTGAGAACCGGGGGATTCCTACCGGATATATAGATCTCGACAATATAACTTCTGGATTTCAGAAAGGGAACCTGATTGTGATTGCGGCCCGGCCTTCCATGGGAAAAACTGCTCTGGCCTTGAATATTGCCGCAAATATGGCCATCAAGGATGAAAAATCAATCGGATTTTTTTCAATTGAAATGTCCAAAACCCAGGTCATCATGAGGTTGCTGGCCTTTAAATCGGAAATCAATTTGAGTGCGCTGATGAGTGCCCGTCCACATCTCAGTCAAAAGGAATGGAAAAAATTAGAACTGGGAGCCGCTGAGTTCGAAAAGGCCAGGCTCTTTATCGATGATTCTCCCACTTTATCGATTGTAGAAATGAAAACCAGAGCCAGGCGCCTAAAGAATGAACGGGATCTGGATATCATTTTTGTGGATTACCTTCAATTGATGAAAGTGTCAGGGGATATGATCCGGAAGAATGATACCCGGGCCCAGGAAGTTGCCATTATAACCGCAGCTTTAAAAGAACTGGCCAAGGAACTGGATATCCCGGTGGTGGCCTGTGCCCAGTTGAGCCGGGCACCGGAACAGCGGGGAAAGCGAGAGGGACCCAAATATCAATTGTCGGATTTGAAGGAAAGCGGGGCTATCGAGCAGGATGCCGATCTGGTTATGTTTCTTCATCGGGAAAGGGATGAACATATGGAGGGAGACATAAGCGGAAGCAGTGGAACTGCAGATGTTTTTATTGCCAAACAGAGAAACGGTCCCACCGGAAAGGTTGTCCTGGCCTTTATTGATAAATATACCAAATTCAGCAATTATGACTGGCAATATGATGAGTAAGGGAAAGCCATAAACCATTCCTGTTATTTCCCGTAATAAACCCCGGGAGGATATTTTTGTGGTTTTTCGGCCGTGGCCCCAATATTGGCGGAGTGAACCGGAATTCACGGACCGAAACCGGGTGAAAATGTAATGGATTTGAAACTTTTTGATGGTTTTCACCATCATTTAATATACAACAAAAAAAGTATGGATGAACTCATAAATGGATTGAAAAAGAAGGATCCGGCTGCGTTTAAAAGAGTGATGGAATTGTTTAAAAATAAAATTTTTAATTATTTGCGGTTGATGGTTAATAACGATCAAACCGCAGAAGAGTTGACCCAGGATACTTTTGTAAAAGTATATTTTAAGGCCTCATCAATCCGTACCAGCAATTTGAAGGCCTGGATCTATGCCATTGCCACCAACCTGGCCCGAAGTGAGTTCAGAAAGCGGAAGATAAAAAACCTGTTTTCATTATCAGATGTGAATGAGAGCCATGTTTCATACTTTTCGAACTTTGAAGATGAAATGATGCTGGAGCAGATGATTGCTTCCTTACCGGAAAAGTACCGGATTCCGGTGGTGATGAAAGAGATCAATCGCTTCACTTTTGAGGAAATTTCAAATATCCTGGATAAGCCGGTAGGAACGGTGAAAACCCTGGTTTTCAGAGGGAAGAATCAACTGAAGAAAAATTTTTCCGAAGCCGGTGTCTCCCGGCCGGGAACCATTGAGGTTCTGAATAGAGGGGTTAAGAATGAAATCTATTAATGACATATTAAAAAATTATTCGAAGAACACCGAGGTCTCTGAGGATTTTGAAAATAGAGTTTTTTCCAAAATCAGAAGAAAAAAAACTGTCAGAAAGGCAAGTTATTTCGCTTTTTTTGTGGTTGTTTTTTTGGCAACTTTGTTATCCGTTTTGGTGTTTTTTTCCGATTCCAACCCGGATAGCAGATTGGAACCCCGGTTGGCCAGCGGATTTTCAGAGCAGCCCGGTCAGATGTCGGTTAAAGAGGAAATCCCGGTGATTGAAGATATCTTTTTTGCCAGCTATGATGCCGATACCCACTATGCTATCGAACAGGTATCCTATTCGGAAGAAGATGAAGGTATTTGATTTTCAAATTGGCCTGGCATTTTTTGGCTGATAATCTGCCAACTTGCCTCAACATACAATTATATAGGTTTAAATTCGGTTAAGGAGTATACTATTTGAAAATTGTTTGATAAAATAAGAATTTCCAGTTATTATACTATGATAGATAGCTCTTGAAGATTGTGGCCGGAGAAGGAGCCCATTATTCAGATGTTCATGGCTGATAAAATCCGATTCGGACAGGAGTGAAAATAAATATGAACAGGAAAATTTTCCAGATCGTTGTCATGGTTCTGATGCCAGGGCTGGTTTTTAATTTTTGTTCCCTGAAAAAAATGGCCATGAATACCCTGGCCGATACCCTGGCCGCTCCGGATGGTGGAACGGTTTTTACCGGAGATAACGATCCGGAGCTGGTGGGCGATGCCCTCCCATTTGCTATCAAAATGTATGAAACCATCATGGCTTCCATACCCCGGCACCGGGGATTGCGTCTGAGAACCGGGTCCATTTACATCATGTATGCCAATGCATTTTTACAAACCCCGGCCGATCTGCTCAGCGATAAGGAATACAAAAAACAGGAATTTTTGATGAAACGGGCCAAAAATCTGTATTTAAGGGGCCGGGATATTCTCCTGGAGGCGCTGGAACAGAAATACCCCGGATTCATTGAAAACCTGAACCGAAAGAAGTACGACCAGGCCCTGGGTCCGGTAAAAAAAGAGGATGTTCCTTTTTTATACTGGTCCGCTGCCGGATGGCTGGGTGCTTTTGCCATTGATCCCTTTGATATGAAACTGGGATTGACGGTCCCCCGGGCAGCAGCCATGATGGATCGGGCTCTCTTGCTGGATGAATGTTTCGGAAAGGGAGCCATTCATGAATTTTATGTGCTCTACTATGGTTCCATGCCGGATTATATGGGTGGTGATTTCAAAAAGACCCGGCTTCATTTCCAGAAAGCGGTTGAACAATCGGGTGGACAATCTTCAACTGCTTATCTCTCCCTGGCCACCAGTGTGTCGGTAAAGGAGCAAAATGTGAATGAGTTTAAAATGCTGCTCGGAAAGGTGTTATCCATTGATCCGGATGCGGATCCGGATAACCGCCTGATCAATATTCTCAACCAGCGGAAGGCCCGCTGGTTGCTGGATCACATCGATGATTTTTTTCTTCTGGAAAACGGCAATGAGGAGGACGATCTGTGAAGAAAATTACCTTAATAACGGTTCTATCCATTGCGCTGATCATGTTTCTGTTTCAGGCATTACCCGCACTAACCATTAAAATCGGAAGCATTGCCCCGGATCGGTCCCCCTGGGACAAGGGTTTGGAGGAATTGAGCCGGGAATGGGAAAAGATCACCAACGGGCTGGTTAAACTGAAGATTTATCCGGGTGGTATTGCTGGTAGCGAAGAGGATATGATCCGAAAAATGAGAGTGGGAATCCTGGGGGGGGCCGGCCTGACCAATATGGGAATGACCCATATTTATCCGGATATTTTTGTATTAAACCTTCCCTTTCAATTTACTTCTGAAGAAGAATTTGAATATGTGTTGAAAAAAATGAGGTCACAGTTTGAAAAGGGTATTGAGGAAAAGGGGTATAAACTGGTCATTTGGACGATTGCGGGCTGGGTCAATTTTTTTACCAAAAACCCGGTTTTTTTTCCCAAGGGTTTGAGAAAACATAAAATTTCCTTCTCAACCGGGATGCCTAAAATGGAGCAGGCCTGGAAAAGAACCGGTTTTCAGGTGATCCCCAATGACCTGAAAGATATGTTGATGGCCCTGCAGAGCGGGATGGTGAATGCATTTTATTTGCCCCCCCTGATTGCCGGATCCGGACAGTATTTTCCCCTGGCCCCGAACATGTGCAGTTTGAAAGTTGCCCCGATTATCGGAGGGATTGTAATCACCACCAGAATGTGGAATCGGATTCCTTCACAATACCGGGAGCCCATGTTGGCCGTCACCCATAAATTGTCTGATAGTCTGTCGATAAGAATAAAAAAACTGGAAAAAGAGACCCTTGAAGTCATGAAGGAACACGGTCTGGTGATCAATCAGGTTCCTCCGGATGCTGTGGTAAAATGGAGGGCCGCTCCGGCCAAAGGCGTTGAGTATCTGGTCGGGAAAGCATTTTCAAAAGAAATTTATGACCAGATTCAGCAGCATTTGAGGGATTTCAGGAAAATGCACGGTGATCAAAACACTAAATAGGATTTGGCAGAGACTTGAAAATGGCCTGGCTTTTTTATCCATTTTCTTACTGGCCCTGATTCCCACCCTGGAGGTTTTTGTCCGGAAGTTTTTCAAGACCGGATTGACCAATTCCACGATTTACACCCAGCACCTGGTTTTGTTTACGGCATTTATCGGTGCCATGATCACAGCCAGGGAAAATAAACATCTGTATCTGGCCCTGGACTTGAGAATTAAGGGGTCTCTGAAAACCGTCATATCGGTCATCAACGCCTTTATTGCCAGCATGATTACTACCGCTTTCGCTGTTGCCTCTCTGTCTTTTGCCCTGACTGCCTTTGCCGATGATAAAAAGTTGGGTGGCATCTCCATGAAACTGGTGGCCATGGTGATGTTTCTCGGATTCGGGGTAATGGCCATTCGGTTTGTTCTGAATTTAGCCGGTGATGATAGGAAATTGCGATGGCTGGCAGCCCCGGGAATTTTATTCGGATTGCTCCTGGCTTTTGATCCGCTGCTGAATATCTTGCTCACTTTTTTTAATGAATTGCCGGGATTTGTTGACCATCTGCAGGCATTTTTCCATTCGCTGTATGCCTCCATTGCCTTCCCCTTGATTCTGGTCCTCATTATTTCAGCGATTTTTGGCCAGCGTATCTTTGTGGTTCTGGGAGGAGTAGCCTATCTGTTTTTTGCCCGGCAGGCTTTACCGCTGGAGGTAGTTCCAAACGAGGCGTATTCAATGTTGACCAGTCACTCCATACCGGCCATCCCCCTGTTTACCGTGACCGGTTTCATCCTTTCCGAAAGCAGGGCCGGTGAGCGGCTGGTAAAATTATTCAGATCGATTTTTTCCTGGTTTCCCGGCGGACTGGCGGTTATGGCTATCCTGGTCTGTGCATTTTTTACCACCTTTACCGGGGCATCCGGTGTGACCATCCTGGCCCTGGGTGGGCTCTTATCGATCGTAATGCTGAAGGGGGGCTATAAAAGGAAATTCAGTCTGGGATTGTTGACCGCTTCGGGAAGTATCGGGTTACTTTTTCCCCCCAGTTTGCCGATCATCATCTACGGGGTAACCGCCCAGATCAGCATCAAGGATATGTTTCTGGGAGGCATTATTCCCGGGGTGCTGATGGTAATGGCCCTGATGGTCTTCGGGATTATTTTTGCGGTGAGAAACAAGGTTGAGCGGGAACCCTTTAAAATCAGGGAAGCACTTTCATCTATAAAAGAATCCATTTGGGAAATTCTACTGCCCCTGGTGGTATTGGTGAGTTTTTTCGGTGGTTTGACCACCCTGGTTGAGAGTGCAGCCATTGCCGTGATCTATGTGTTGGTTATAGAGGTGTTTGTCAACCGGGATATAAAAGTAAGGGATATTTCCGGGGTGGTATTGAAAAGTGTTCCCATTATCGGCGGGGTATTGATCATTCTGGCCCTGGCCAATGCACTTTCTTACTACATCATTGATGCCCAGATACCCTTGCAGCTGACTTCTTGGGTGGAAGCCAATATCGGTTCAAAATATGTTTTTCTTTTTCTTCTGAATATTGCACTTCTGATTACCGGGTGTTTTATGGATATTTTTTCTGCCATTCTGGTGGTGGTTCCTCTGATTCTGCCCCTAGGCAACCTGTTTGGAATTCATCCGGTTCATCTGGGCATCATCTTTTTAGCCAATATGGAACTGGGTTATTTGACACCCCCGGTGGGCCTAAATTTGTTTCTGGCATCCTATCGGTTTGAGGAACCGATGGGTAAGATCTATAGAGATGTTCTGCCGTTTTTTCTGATTCAGCTGGTGGTGGTATTGTTGATCACCTACCTGCCGTTTTTGTCCACCGGTTTGCTGAGTCTTTTTGGCAATTAGATACGGATTATTATGAAGCGTTTGATTATTATCCTAATAACCCTTTACTGGTTGAGTGTTTCAGGTCTGGCAGATGATCCCTACTTGTCCAGGCGGAAACTGATGGTTGACCGGCATATCGCTGCCAGGGGCATATCCGATGAATCTGTACTCAAGGCCATGCGGAAAGTGCCCCGACATCTGATGGTTTCCAGAGAGTTTAGATCACAGGCCTATGCGGATCATCCTCTGCCCATCGGAGAAAGCCAGACTATATCCCAGCCTTATGTGGTGGCCCTGATGACCGAGGCCCTGCAATTGAAGCCCGGTGACCGGGTACTGGAAATTGGCACCGGATCGGGTTATCAGGCAGCGGTTCTGGCCGAGATCGTGAGTGAGGTTTATTCAATTGAAATCAGAAAAAATTTGGCTGATTCAGCCCGAAAAATCCTGACCAAACTGGGTTATCACAATGTCGAAGTCAAATATGGCGATGGGTATTACGGCTGGGAGGCCCATGCACCTTTTGATGCCATCATCATCACAGCTGCTGCCAATCATATACCGCCGTCCCTGATCAAACAGTTGAAGGATGGGGGAACCCTGATATTACCCCTGGGCAGTACGGTCTACTATCAAATGTTGACCCTGGTCACCAAAAAGAATGAACAAATCACCATCAGGCAGATGGGTTCGGTTCGCTTTGTGCCAATGATGGGAGAGGTCAGGAAAAAGAAATAACCATTTGATTCGATATTCCCTCATTTTTGATTAATACCGATGATATGTTACAATGTCGTTTCCCATGAGACTGAAAAGTGCAATTTATCTGGTCATGTTTGCGGTTCTGTTGGCCATGGGTCATATTCTCCAGAAAATGGTTCTGAATTACGGGGTCAGCCGTTTTGTATTTTCTTTTATTCGCATTTTCTCCGGGTTTGTGATCATAACCGGTCTAATTCTATATAAGCGGTACCGGCCCATTAAAATCCTTAAAACCCATAGCCGGAATTTCATTGTACTGGGTGTTTTTTTTTCAGGTTTTGGTATTTTGATTAAACTGTGGGGCCTAAGTTTTACCACGGCCACCAATGCGGCTTTTATTATGTCGCTGTCCTCGCTTTCCGCTGCTTTTTTTGCCTTTCTGTGGTTAAAGGAAAAGGCGCCTGCCCAATTCTATTGGGTGGTGTTGACCATGATTGCTGGGGTTTATCTGGTCACCACCAAGGGCAAACACCTTCTTCCACAAAAAGGGGATTTGATTATTTTTATTCTGGTTTTTTTAATCGGATTCATGCAGGTTTACGGCAAGCGGGTACTCAAGAATCTTTCTGTTCTGGAAACGGCCTTTGGCCGGTCTTTCTACGGGATGGTATTCCTGGGCCTGCTGATTCCCTTTTTTGCCCCCCACGGTTTTTCCACCATTCCCAGCTTCAAGGTGTTGCTGATTGTTCTGGCCAATGGTATTACCTTCAGCGGCAGTATCATCTTTTTCTACAAAGCCCTTCAGCTCGAGGGAGCTTCCAATTCGGGAGTTTTTGCTCTGCTGGTACCGGTAATAACCACAATATTCGGGCGTTTGGTACTGGATGAGGTTCTGAATATCTATCAGATCATCGGAGGAGTGATTATCATTGCCGGTAGCTTTTTCATCAGTCGCATGCGTATCAAGCAGGCCAATTTTTAATAATTTTTTCAATCTGAATCAGGGACACATCCCTTTTTTATGAGGAATTGTTATCTGTATCAGAAGAGGTAGTTTTTATATTTTATAAAGGTCTGTTCAAGAGTCCGCTTGATTTTTCGTTTTTTTCTTGAATTCCAGTTCATCGAACCAGAAATCTCTATTGGGTATATCCAGCTTCATCTCAACCACGTTCCCTTGTTTATCACGAATAAACTGCACCGTACCCGTACCATGGGGAATAAAAGAAAAGGTGTTTCTCAATTTCAATACGAATGTATCATAGTGCAAATGAGTAAGGTCTGAAATAAATATCGGCGTGGGTAAAAGCTCAAGTACCAGTTTTCCTTTTTGCAAGGTTACCTTTGCATCGCCGTACATAAGTCCACCATAAAGACCGGCATAGTCTTTAAGTTTCACCTCAGTGTGAGTGTTTGTTACACGCTTTTTTGTTATATCGATACCGCGCTGCATTTCTTTTTTTATAGACTTCTGATATCGTTCCAGGTAGATGCGGCTCCAGTCTTTGGGTTTCACCCCCAGGTAAGTATCGATGATCTTATACCCCAAGGCGCTGGGTAACCTGTTGATACTATTGGTGAGAATAACCAGGCCCAATTTTATCTCAGGCACCAATGCTACCCTGGATATCATCCCGTCCAAACCCCCACCATGGCCGATGATTTTGTAACCATGATAATCCAATAATCCCCATCCAAGTCCATAGCTAATGAAGTGTGTCTTGGGAAAA
>DAOVIP010000290.1 GCA_030671465.1 Candidatus Aminicenantota bacterium
AAATGATAAAATTAAAAAAAATAACTGAAATTATCGGCGGTAAACTCAAAGGAGACCCGGACTATGCGGTTTCATCGGTAAATTCATTGAAGAGCGCCCGGAAAAATGAAATTGCCTTCTCTGACCAGGACCAAATTGATTCAAAAACAATCAATGCCGGTGCATTGATCGTCAAAAAAAGCAGCCACATCGTCTACCCCAACCTCATCTATGTCGAATATCCGTATATTGCCTTTGCCCGACTTTTACATCTTTTTTTCCCGCACCGTCGATTCAATGAAGATATCGATGAACTGGCCTATGTGGCCAAGTCAGCTGTATTGGGAAAGAATGTCTCGGTAGGGACCTTTTCCCACATCGGAGATCATGCCCGAATCAAGGATGAAACCGAAATTCACGCGGGTGTCATTATTTACCCTGGCGTAAAGATTGGCAAACAGTGCATCATATATTCGAATGTAGTCATTCGGGAAGATGTTGATATCGGCAACCAGGTGATTATTCATCCAGGTGCTATTATCGGTTCTGACGGTTTTGGCTTTACCCGGAAATCGGACGGATCGATTGTAAAAATTCCCCAGAAGGGACGTGTAATCATTGGAGATCATTGTGAGATCGGGGCCAATACCTGTATCGATAGATCCACCATTGAAAAAACCGATCTAAAAGCCTACGTAAAAACCGATAACCTGGTGCAGATCGGCCACAATGTGACTATCGGAAGATTTTCGACTTTATCCGGGCAAACCGGAATCTCGGGCTCCACAGAAATCGGAGAAAATGTCATAATGGGCGGACAGGTTGGAATTGGAGATCACCTGAAAATTGCAGACGGGGTAATGATAGCCGGAAAAACAGGAGTAACCGGTAATATAAAAGAAAAAGGCATTGTGGCTGGATATCCGCACCAGGATATAAAACAATGGAGAAAAAATCAAGTTTTGTTTCGGAACCTGGAAAAATTCATCGAGCGGATCAAATCACTGGAAAAGAGAGTAAAGGAACTGGAGGAGAAATGAGAAAAATACTTGTCTTCACCTTTATTTGCCTTTTGCTTTCATTCATGCTTCAGGCAAAAGCAGTTTTAAAATTTGAAAGCCAGGAAATCAATTTTGGAAAAATCGATGAGGGAAAATCCGTTAATCTGGCCTTTAAATTTAAAAACACGGGGGACAGTGTACTCTATATTAAAAGCATCCGGCCCTCCTGCGGATGCACGGTTACCCGACTGGAAAAAAAGAAATACAAACCCGGAGAAAAAGGAACGATTCCGGTTAAATTCATTTCCAACGGCTTCGGGGGCAGAAGAATCATGAAATCCATAGGAGTAACCAGTAATGATGATAAAAATCCTTACATTCGGCTGAAAATCATTGGCCTGGTTACCTTGAAGAATTTTGCCCGCATTGAAGTCAGTCCCTCCAGTATCGATTTTAAAAAAATACCTCTGGGCAAGCAAAAATCAAGGAAACTGATCATAAAAAATACTGGCAACCTGGATTTAAAAATTCTGGAAGTTTCCCATATACCGGAAATCATTCCAATGTTTTCCGATACCGTTATCAAACCCAATCAGAGTGCCGTGGTAGAAATCATCCTCAAGGCAAAAACAGAGGTGAAAGCCATACATTTTCTTAAAATCCGATCCAACGATCACCGCCAATATTACACCTTGGTGAAGATCGAATGCCAGGTGACTCGATAACAAATCATTAGCGGATAAACACCTCCGGGCCACCTGGATAGGGAAATTTGATTTCAAAAGTGTTATAATAAAACGGAGTGAAGAAATCCATAAAAAAGGAAATGAAAAAGAAAACAGAAAACAGAGCTCAAATCTGGGCCATTGGTAGCGGCAAAGGCGGAACCGGAAAAAAGCTGATTATCAGTCAAATAGCCAAATTTCTGGCCGGAGACGGGAAGCGGGTCCTCCTCATTGATTGTGATTTGAGTGCACCCAATATCCATTCATTCTTTGGAATTCAGTCAGCCGAAAAATCAATCCTGGATTGTTTTGAAGATAATGAAGCCATTGAAAATCTGATTCAGTCAACCAGAGTGAAAAACCTGGAAATCATCACCGGGAATAAAAACGGAATTTCCTTTATTACCATTGGCCATAAAAAGATCAAGTCATTTTTTTCCGGTTTAGAAAGGGTAAAGGTCGATTACATCTTGCTGGATCTCGGGGGAGGTTCAAGCCAGATGACCATTGATTTTTTTCTCAAAGCTGACAAAAAAATTGTAGCCACTGACCTGGAGATCATCTCAATTGAGAATTTACTTCATTTCATTCGAAACACCTTTTTCAGGAAATTACATTTCTCATTGAGCCATTACGGCTTGAATAAAACCATTGAAAATCTTTGGAATAATCGGAAACAATACCAGATTAAGACTCTGGGAGATTTGATCAGGCAATTGGGTGAAGCTTCCGAAAAAATAGATCAGTCAACTCTCAAAAAGGTATCCCATCTTCAATTGTATCTGATTGTCAATAAAGTCAGAAAGACCAATGATATCATTGAAGGATTTTCAATAAAAAGCATCTGCATGAAATACTTTGGCGTGGACACATACTATTCCGGATATGTGGAATATGATAACCAGTCATGGAAAAATTTTAGTCTCGTACCTACACATAAATTCATCATATCTCCCAGAATAGAGCAGGAAATCATTACCATTGCCGAAAATATCAAAACCGGGAATCAAATAAAAATCGACAGGATAAAAAATGTTTGATTCAGAATATCAAAAATACTTCGAAATTCTGGAAATCACTCCTGACTCTCCATTTTCAGAAGTTCGAAGTTCATTTTTGCATTTATCAGAATTATACGCAACCAAATCCTCTGCTCTGGTTTCAATCATGGATTCAATTTCCGAAGGAAAACGCAAGGAAATATTGATTCAACTCAAAGAGGCTTACCATGAACTGAAGAAGTATTATTCGATTGAAACCAAAGTGGTATTGAATAGTACCAAGGATTCGATTTCCAAA
This sequence comes from Candidatus Aminicenantota bacterium, assembly GCA_030671465.1. Lineage (GTDB taxonomy): Bacteria > Acidobacteriota > Aminicenantia > UBA2199 > UBA2199 > CAZOWT01. Next base: position 3,005 of record DAOVIP010000290.1, read on the forward strand.
CGGCGAATTCCCGAATTCGAAGTATTCAGCGGGAAAGCATTAAAATTGATCAGAGAAGTCATGGGAACCGAACTGGAGGATGCCGCCCTGGCAACCGGAATCCCCCATAAACATCTCAAGAGTATCGAACTTGAAGAATACGATATCCTGCCTCCATCGGGATATTTGAAAGCCTATGTTAAAAAGTACGCGGAATATTTATACCTGGACAAAACTAAAGTTACTGAAGACTATATGAAAAGATACCATAATCGGGATAAAAAAAAGGACCAGGATTCATATTAACATTTCCATGAATTAGGCTTCATTTAAAACAACGGTGTAGAAATCTGAAAAAAATTTAAAAAACTAT
>DAOVIP010000059.1 GCA_030671465.1 Candidatus Aminicenantota bacterium
ATAGCATCAAATTTTTCATAAGCCACCCGGCTCTCCTGATCGACCGGAATTCTAACGATCAGCGGTTTTTTGGTACAGGAGATGAATACAAACATGCATATCAACAATATTGGGATTTTATTTTTCATTTTTTTTCTTCTCGTCTTTTTCTTTAAACTTTTTATAATTGCTTAAAATATATTTGTTCTGGGGTTCCAGTTTCAATGCCTTCTTGTAGGCGGCTTCGGCTTTTTCGGATTTTCCGATTTTTTCATAGTAAATCGCCAGATTATTGTGTATGGCGGCGGTTTCCTTTTCCTGGGTTACTGCTTTTTCCCATCTGAAATGGGCCTCTTTCCATAGTCCCTGTTGGGCCAGTTTGTTGGCAAAATCGAATTCAGTTTTGAAGTTATTTGGATGACAGGAAACCAGAACAAATATGGTTCCGATTAATATTAGTGTATGTTTCAATAAGCCCTCCTAAAAACCAATTTTTATTGGCAATTAAAAATCAATCATATCTAAAAAATGAATTTTTTTCAAACCTTCAGTCAATAATCGGTCCTGAATCTCCTAAAAGGAAGCAAATCGTGTGCCATCCATATGGATTTGGACTGTCACATTTAGGTGACGGTTTTAAAACCACAGTTTTTTTTATGTGACAGTTCCTCAAAATCTGCCAATGGTATTGTTGAATCCGGTTTAAATGTATTATAATGGGAGGGAATTAAATGAAGGAGCACAAGAGCAGAGCTTCAAGGAAATTATGATGATCAAGGGAATCGGGGTTGATATTTTGGCCATTGGCCGCATGGAAAAAATGATTGCCGGGGATGCCCGGTTCATTAGAAAAGTATTTACCCGAGAAGAGATTGAATACTGTGCGTCCAAGGCCAAGATAGCCCAGCATTACGCTGCCCGTTTTACGGCCAAGGAAGCCTTTTTTAAAGCATTGGGAAGCGGTTGGAGATATGGTATGAGCTGGAAGGAAGTATGGGTTGAAAACAACCAGTTGGGAAAACCTGAAATCAGAATATCCGGGAAAGCCCGCCATCATTTTGATGAAATGAAGTTTAAAAAAATTCATCTGTCGGTTTCCCATACCGAGGAATATGCCGTGGCCTTTGTACTGATTGAGTGATTCGAAAGTCTCCGAAGTTGAAATATTTATCCGGTTATAATACAATGTATAAAATGGTGAGGCTTTTTAGGAGACAATAATGAAACATTTTTATATTCGCTCTAAGGTTGAAGAGCAGATTGCGGTTATTTACCCTAAAGGACATCTGGATGCTCATAACGTGGAACGGTTTGAAAAAGAAATTGTAAAATTATTGAGTAATAACATTGTCCGGATTGTGGTGAACTGCAAGGATTTAAATTATATCAGCTCCGCTGGAATGGGAATCATAATGGGGTATCTGGATGAGATCCGGGATAAGAAAGGAGATATCCGGCTCTGTTCGGTCAATAGCCGGGTATATGAAATATTTGACCTGGTGGGTTTTACCGATATTTATGATTTTGTCAAAGATGAAGACAGTGCCATCAACAAATTTAAAAATGTTTCCTGAAAAACCTGAATTATCTATCACAATTCCCAGCAAGACCGAATTGTTGAAAATGGTTGTTGAATTGACCAAGCATATCGCAACCATCAATCAATTCGCCAGTTCCGATTCCCAGAAGATTGCCCTGGCAGTCGATGAAGCCATTACCAATGTCATCAAGCATTCTTATCTCAGGAAAAAGGACAAGGATATCAGGCTTGAATACTTCACCAATGGGAATGGATTGAAGATAAAAATCATTTTCACTGGTATTCCTCCGGTTCTGTCCAAGGAAGGTATTGATTTAAACAAGTATATCCGGGAAAAAAGAAAGAGCGGACTGGGGGTTGAATTAATGAGAAGAATAATGGATTCGGTTGAATATAAAACGGTCAATGATGTGAACTATTGTGAAATGATAAAATGGAAGACCAAAAAATAATCCGGTTAAAAAAAGAGTTAAAACTTAAAAGATTTCAATTTAATTCTATTTATGAGTTTTCTTCATCCCTGTACTCCTCGTTTGATATCAACAATATTATCCGAATTCTTTTCTCCACCCTGATGGGCCAGATGGCTATTTCGAGAATTTTTTTTTTTGATACCTCAAAGAAATTATTCAGAGAAAGGGGTTGCAAGCTCAACAGTTCTGAAATAGACCGATTCCGGAAAGATGTGAAAAAAATCAAGGGGAACTGGTTTTACATGGAAGTGAAAAACTTGTCCGCCGATTTTCACTCTCTGCAAAACCTGTTACTGGAAAATAAAGTTCATTATCTGGTTAATATCTCAGCTTCATCCAAAAAAAAAACATTTCTCGGACTCGGTTACAAATTCAATAAATTACAGTTGAGCGAGGAGGAAATTGAATTCTCTTTCTTCATTTCCCGTTTTGCCCTGATTGCCATTGATAATGCGCTCTTATTGCACCAGATCATTGAGAGTAAACGGATCGAACATGAGATCAAAATAGCCAAGGATATTCAACTATCCTTGCTTCCCCAGAGAATTCCGAAACTCAGTAATTTTGAAATCTCTGTGGTTTACCGCCCCATCAATGAAGTCGGGGGAGATTACTATGATATTTTGAAAGAAAGGCAAGGTATGATCCCCGTGCTGATTGCCGATGTGGAGGGCAAGGGTTTACCGGCTGCGCTTCTGGCAGCCTCTTCTCAGGCGATTTTTCATTCATTGAACGAGTTGTATTTTTTTAAACCGGCCAAATTTATTTCCAAAGCCAATTCACTCATTTATAACTTTACCAAAGGAAACCGTTTCATTACCCTGTTCTGGTTATTGGTTGACTGTGAAAACCGGGCTATTACCTATGTGAATGCCGGTCATATTGAGCCTTTCATTATATCCGGAGACCAGACCATCTCTTTGTCAGCCGGGGGTTTTTTAACCGGATTCGTGGAGGATGCCGAATACGAGATGGCCACCCAGCAGCTGAAAAAGGGGGATATCCTGGTGGCTTATACCGATGGGGTCATCGAAGTCAATAATCCACGGAATCAGGAATACGGACGGGATTCCCTGATCAACTTGGTCAAGGCAAACACCTCGCTTTCAGCTGAAGAACTGACTGAAAAGATCTGCCGGGAAACCGAAAATTTCAGCAAAGGGAAGAAATACAACGATGATTTCACCCTGATTGTTTTAAAAGTGAAATCGGATTAAAATTGAACTGACTGGAAGCCGGCCTTGACAATTGGTCTTTTTTTTTATATATTATACAATTGCTATCGGTAAGATTAAAGCATATAAAAAAAATCATAGAGTCAATTTGACAGTTGATTTGGTATTAAGGAGTTGCTGTGAAGAGAACATATCAACCCAATAATCGAAAAAGAAAGAAAACCCATGGTTTTCGAAGCCGTATGTCTACCAAGGGCGGAAGATCGGTATTGAATAACCGGAGAAGAAAGGGCCGGAACAGGTTAGCCGTTTAATCCCGGGTCTTTGATTCATGATATTTAGGTTTCCGGCATCTCAGAGAATTAGAAGAGAAGAAGAGTTCAAATTTTTATTGAAAAAAGCCCGAAAAATTCGAAGTGATTTTTTTTTTATACTTTTTAAAGAATGATTTTCCGTATCACCGTTTTGCAATTTCTGTAAATAAAAAGATTGATAACGCGGTTCATCGTAATTATATAAAGAGGAGAATGAAAGAGCTTTTTCGACTGAATCAGCATCTGGTAACTTCCCAGCATGATTTATGGATTGTGGTGAAGAAAAAGTTCGATCAAAGCAACATGCCTGAAATTGAGCGTTTGTTTGTTGATGCACTGATCAGGATTGAGTATCAATGATAAGGAAATTTTTTTTACTGATATTGACTTTTTATAAAAAATGGATCTCGCCCTGGATGGGGAATCATTGTCGGTTTTATCCCACCTGTTCAAGCTATACCTATGAAGCCATAGAAAAACACGGTGTTTTCAGGGGAATATGGTTGGGTGGGAAAAGATTGTTAAAGTGTCATCCCCTGCATCCGGGTGGCTTAGATCAGGTCCCGAAAAAACATAAGGTGAAATCAAAATGGATACAAAAAAGTTAGTTTTAGCCATTGTACTGTCAATTATTGTGATTACGGTTTATCAGTATCTCTTCATGCCCAAATCTCCCGAAACAGTGCGTCAGCCCCAGGCTCAATCGGATCAGCAGAGTCCGGATGCGGTCGATTATGAGTCCCCGGAACCGAAGACAGCCGAAAGTCCCGCCACTACCACGGAATCCTCCAGCATTCAGGATATTTTTTCGCCCAAGAAAGAGGAGAAGAAGGTTCCGGAACCGGTGAAACCCCGGAAAATCGAATCCGATATTGCCGATAACCAGGTCAAAGACATTATCATTGAAAATGAGTTGTATACCGCTACTTTTACCAATCAGGGAGCCGGCCTGAAATCATTCATCCTGAAAAAGAGATTTCACGGGGATAAACAATATCTGGATGATGAGAAGAATCCCCTTGACCTGGTTTCCCAGAAAGTGACTCGATACGGACTCTATCCGTTTTATTTCTGGCCCGATGAAAAAAATGATATTTTTGTCACTTTAAACGGCCAGAAATTCAGTTATCAGGGAGAATTGAAAAGGCAGGTCAAGGGTGGCAGGCTTGAAATCATTTTCAAATATGCTGATAAAGCCCAAAACCTTCAAGCCTGGAAAAAATTTGTTTTTTCCCCTTACAGTTATGTCATTGAACTTCAATTCGAGATCGTTAAAGATGGAAAGTCCATAACTCCCCCGGTTGTTTTCGGGCCCGATATTGAAAATAATGTCAGCCCCGAACGGGTGATGCAGCAGAACTTAAAGATCGGTGCCTACGATGGCAATAAAATCAATTCCGTGGAATTCGTAAAATTAAAAACAGAGAGAACCGACAATCCGGCTCTGGAAAAGGTCAGTGGTCCCCTGAGCGGGTCTTTTTTCTGGGCTGCATATGAGAGAACTTATTTTGCTGCCATCTTTAAAATCGATCCCAGGCAGTCGGATATCAAGTATTATCTAGTCAAGGAAATAGTTGAAAAAAACAAGCCCCAATTGTATTCCTACATGATTATTTCCAACCCCAGGGCAGTCTATCTGGGTCCCAAGGATGAAGATGTCCTGTCCACGGTAACCGATATTTTCCTTAATGCCAATGAGGTGGTGGAATACGGGTGGTTTGGCAGTATTGCCAAAATTATGGGGAAGGGAATCAACTTCATCTACCGGAAAATCCTGAACTATGGTAATTATGGATGGGCCATCGTTCTATTCACTCTATTTTTAAAAATCCTGCTCTTCCCGCTGACTTATACATCGAGTGTGTCCATGGCCAAAATGCAAACCCTTCAACCCAAGGTAAAGGCCATCAAGAAAAAATACAAAAACCAGAAGGACCCCGAACAGCGAAAGGCCATGAATACGGAAATGATGGCCCTCTACAAACAGGAGAAAGTCAATCCGGCGGGGGGGTGCCTACCGCTGCTGCTGCAATTACCCATTCTTTGGGGATTTTTCAGATTGCTGGCGGTTTCCATCAGCGTCCATCATGAACCCTGGATGCTGTGGATCGATGATCTCTCCCTGAAGGATCCATATTATATTCTGCCCATTCTCATGGGAATAACCCAGATCATTTTGCAGAAGATGTCTCCCAGCAGCGGAACCGAAGGGGCTCAGAAGAAGATGATGTATATCATGCCGGTAGTGATTGTGTTTTTTGTCATGAATCTGCCCAGTGGTCTCACCCTCTACTGGTTTATGAGCAATCTGCTCCAGATGGGTCAGCAGCACATTATCAATAAAAGAATGTATTCCAAGAAAAAGGAAGAAGACCGGCAGCGGAAAATCAGTAAAAGAAAAAAGGGCGGGAAGGTGAAATAAATGAAGAAAAAGGAATTCAGCGATATCTCTTTGAAAGATGCTATCTTAAAAGCAGCTGAAGAATTCAACACCGATGAAGAAAAAATCAGGTATGAGATCATCACCGAGAAAACCCGATATTTCGGTCACAGGCAGCGGGAGATTTTTATCAATGCCTGGCCTTATGATGGCAGTGAAGAAGAGGAGCTGAAATCTTTTTTAAAGGAAATTATCGATCAAATGCAGCTTGATCTGGATTTCGAAATTGAGGATAAAAAAGGATTTTTGAGAGTCAATTTCAGAGGCGATGATTACAAGCTGCTGCTCTACCAGAATGGCAACCTTTTGAATGCCATTCAGTATCTATTGAACCGGTTGTTTTCGGATACGGTGGGGAAAAAAATATTCTGCGAATGTGAAAATTTTAGAAAAAACCGGGAAAGAGAACTCACCAATCTTTCCCATCATTATGCCAAGGAAGTCCAAAAAAAGGGAAAACCCCTGAGTTTAAAGGAATTGAATCCTTTTGAGAGAAGAATCGTTCACATAACCATCAATAAATATTCTGACCTTGAATCAAAGAGTATGGGGGACAGTTTTTTAAAGGTGATCACCATAAAAAGAAAGTAATGGATGATGATACCATAGCCGCTCTTTCCACGCCATTGGGGAAAGGCGGAATAGCGGTGATTCGTATTTCCGGTGCCAATACCCGCCCTATACTGGCAGAACTGATTGAATCCCCCCCCAGGTCCATTTCACCGGGACGGGCCTGTCATGGTTTTGTGGTTGCCAAAAACAAAAGAATTGATGAATGTGTGGTGGTTTTTTTTAAAAATCCCAATTCCTATACCGGGCAAGACCTAGCTGAAATATCCATTCATTCCAATCCCTTCCTGATAGAAGAAGTTCTGGAGTTGATTTTCAAGATCGGGGCCAGAAGTGCCTTGCCGGGAGAATTTACCTACCGGGCTTTCAAGAATGGTAAAATGGATTTGATTCAGGCGGAATCGGTCAACCAGTTGATCAATGCCAATTCAAAGTATTATGCCTCGGTTCAGTTTGAGAATATGGATGGCCGATTGTCGGAACGGGTCGAGCTGCTAAGAGAGCGGATCATGGATCTGGGTATTCGAATTGAAACGGTGATTGAATTTGAAGAGGACCAGTTTCTGAAAAGAATCCAGATTGAGAAACAATTAACCGAAACCCTGACCATGCTCCGGCAAATATTATCCCATGCTGTTTTAAATGAGACTTTGAACCGGGGATTTCAGGTGGTGTTGACCGGCAAGGTCAATGTCGGTAAATCTTCACTTTTCAATTCTCTATTGATGCAGGAACGGGCAATCATTTCACCGATCCCTGGAACCACCCGTGATTATATTTCGGAGCGGATTTATGTTGAGGGATTTCCCTTCATCCTGGTTGATGTGGCCGGGATTCACCAGGGCAAGGCCGGTGAGATTGAAACCCTGGGAATTCAGCGGGGTGTCCAAAGAATTCAATCCAGTGATGCGGTTATTTTTATGCTGGATGCCTCCAGAAAACTTGATCAATCCGATTTTGAGATCTATGAACTCATAAAGGCCAGGCCCAAAATGATAGTGGCCAACAAGATTGATATCGTCAAACCGGAGGTGATGAACCAGATCAAATCAGTCTTTGGAAAGGAAAAAATCCATGAGATATCGGCCAAGGAAAATAAGAATATCAACTCGGTCTTTTCCTTTTTCAATAGGCTGTTGAAGTCTTTGGAAAAAAAAGAGAGCACTTACTATCTCAATCAAAGACAGAAAAAGCTCTTTGAAGACCTGGATCAGGTATTGAAAGGGGTACGACAGCTGGTTAAATCCGGCGGTTCCCATGATCATCCGGTTTACTCCAATGCCGAGATCATTGCCGAAGAGATCCGGAAGTCTCTTGAAATTATTGGCCATCTGACCGGAACTGTATCTACCGAGGAAATCTTAAATAGGATTTTTTCTCGATTCTGCGTGGGAAAATGAAAATTGTGGTGGTTGGGGCCGGACACGCTGGGATCGAAGCGGCTCTGGCAGCGGCAAAAATGGGAGCGGATGTCATCCTGACCACCATTCATCTGGAAACCATTGCCCAGATGTCCTGCAATCCGTCGATCGGGGGAATTGCCAAGGGTCATCTGGTTAAGGAGATAGATGTCCTGGGTGGCATCATGCCCAGAGCAGCGGATTATACCGGAATCCATTTTAAAGTCCTGAATCGAAGTAAGGGCCCGGCCGTGAGGGCCACCCGAACCCAGAACGACAAGATTCAGTACCGGAATTTCATGAAGGATTTCCTGGAGAATACAACCCGAATACATATTTACCAGTCTATTGTTTCCGGGATCCTTACCCGGAAAGGAAAAGTGACCGGAGTTGCCTTGCTGGAAGGAAATACGCTGGATGCTGATGC
>DAOVIP010000463.1 GCA_030671465.1 Candidatus Aminicenantota bacterium
AAAGTGATGCAAATAAAGGTTGAAGAAATCAGTAAGCTCATCAAACAAAAGATCGAGGGATTCAAACTGGACTTTGACAAGGATGAAACCGGAATTATTATATCGGTTGGAGACGGGATTGCTCAGATATACGGGCTGGAAAATGTAATGTATAATGAACTGCTGGAGTTTCCGGAAGGGATCTATGGCATTGCCCTGAATCTCGAGGAGGATAATGTCGGCTCCATTATCCTGGGTGAAAGTCACAAGATCAAGGAAGGTGACATCATTCACCGTACCGGAAGAATCATCTCCGTACCCTCGGGTGAAGCCCTGGTGGGCCGGGTGGTCAATCCCCTGGGTGAGCCCCTGGATGACAAGGGACCGTTGGACACCAAAACCTTAATGCCCACCGAAGCCATTGCCCCTGGGGTTATCGACCGGATACCGGTTAAGGAACCGTTGCAGACCGGGATAAAGGCCATTGATTCCATGATTCCCATTGGCCGGGGCCAGAGGGAATTGATTATCGGTGACCGCCAAACCGGCAAAACCACCATTGTCATCGAAACCATAATCAATCAGAAAGGGCAGAACATGATCTGCATATACGTGGCCATCGGGCAGAAACAATCCACGGTGGCCCAGGTGGTCAAAACCCTGGAAGAGACCGGTGCCATGGACTATTCAATCGTGGTGGTGGCAAGTGCTTCGGAACCGGCCGCTCTTCAGTATATTGCCCCCTATGCCGGATGTGCCATGGGTGAATATTTCAGAGATAATGGCCAGCATTCCTTGCTGATATATGATGACCTTTCCAAACATGCCGCTGCCTACCGGGAGATATCCCTGTTGTTGAGACGCCCGCCAGGCCGGGAAGCCTATCCCGGTGATATTTTTTATCTGCATTCCCGATTGTTGGAACGGGCTGCCAAGCTCAGTGATGAAAACGGCGGCGGTTCCCTTACTGCCTTACCGCTTATCGAAACCCAGGCTTCGGATGTGTCGGGATATATTCCCACCAATGTGATTTCCATTACCGATGGGCAGATATACTTGTTGCCGGACCTGTTCAATGCCGGACAGAGACCGGCCATTGATGTGGGTATCTCGGTGTCTAGGGTGGGAGGCAATGCCCAGATAAAAGCCATGAAGCAGGTGGCGGGTTCCCTGAAACTGGACCTGGCCCAGTACCGTGAACTGGCAGCCTTTACCCAGTTCGGTGCCGATTTGGACAAAACCACCATTGCCCAGCTGGAAAGGGGAAAGCGATTGTCCGAATTGCTGAAACAGGAACAGGGAGTTCCCATTGTTGTGGAAAAACAAATTCTAGCCTTATATGCCGGAATTCACGGATTTCTGGATGAGTTTCCCATTGATCGCTTATCCCTTTATGAGAAAAAAATGCTGGATTTTATTGAAAAGAACCATCCCCATATACTGCGGGAAATCCGGGAAAAAAAGGTAATCAGTTCCGAGCTGGAGCAGAACATTCAGAATGAACTTAAAAAATTTGCTCAGGAATTTCGAAGTATCATCGAAGGCAAGAGCAGTGAGACGAATGAAGCATGTCAGGAAAATTAATCGATTTACGGAAGAGAATTCTTTCCGTTAAAAATACTCAGAAAATTACCCGGGCCATGAAAACGGTTTCGGCGGTAAAATTGCGGAAAAGCAATACCGAACTGAATAAGAATAAACCCTTCATGGAGTCGGTTGAAAACTTACTGAAAAGGGTGGGACAGCAGCTGCCCGTTGAAGATTTTCCATTGTTAAAAACACGAGAAGAGGGCAAACAGGTTCTGGTGGTGATCAGTTCCGATAAAGGTTTATGCGGGGCCTTTAATTCCCATGTAATCAGGAGTGCCGAGGAACACTGGC
>DAOVIP010000318.1 GCA_030671465.1 Candidatus Aminicenantota bacterium
AGGTGGAAATGAAATCCATTAAAAAATATTCAATATTATTCATTTTGGCCCTGTTTGTCATTTGTCTTTCACCTCAAGCCTGTAATCCCACGGATGAAGGTGACAATGGTATTGAAGAGGAACAGAACGACGATACCTATGATGTGGATCTATACGGGATACCCAAATTTGTAAATACCAATTATATTGAGCTGTATAAGATTTACAGAATTTCAAAATTTCGTTCCGGCTATGGTCATGATTATTCTGATGATTTCGAGAATTGCCGTAGCATGAAACACTATTTCCAACCAAGGAACAGTGTGAACTGGTCATCTGTTGGCATCTATTCTCCGGTTACCGGTACCATATCGGAATTGAAGGATGGATGGGCCGGAACCCAGGTACGGATCAGGTCCGATCAGTATCCTGCTTTTTGGTTTATCCTCTTCCATGTCAACCTATCTGTCTCTCTTAATATCGGGGATGCGGTGGCAGCCGGAGAAAAATTGGGGAATCATATCGGCTCACAAACCATGTCCGACATTGCAATTGGGGTTAATACCCCTCATGGTTGGAAACTGATTTCTTATTTTGAGGTCATGACCGATCCCCTTTTCCAGAATTATCAAGTCCGGGGTGTCAATAATCGCAACCAGCTGATTATCTCCATGCAGGCACGCGATGCTGATCCGCTCACCTGTCAGGGGGAAACTTTTATTAACAGTGGAAACCTGGAGCATTGGTTTATTCTGAATTAAAGAAATCATCGAGATGGGTTCCCACCCGCTTTTTTAGAATTTCCATCAGATCCGCATCCATGTAGTTGTATTCATCCGAAATATTCAGGCATATGATTTTTTTGAAAAGGTTCAGAGAATTAAGGTTTTTATCAATAAATGCCTGATGGATTTCTTCCATCACAAAAATCAGGTCTGCCCATTCAAGCAGGCCCTCATCGACTTTGACCACTGCCTCCGGATGAATTCCAGCTGATTTAACTTCGAGCATGGGATCATCTCTAAAAATATTTTCAGCGGTTACACTTCTCATCATGTTGAATGTACATATGAACAAAACCTTCAATGGAATTGAATCCCTTTTCATTCCTGATACCCCTTCTTCAGTCGGTGAATGCCCTCTGTGGACAGCAAATATACGCCTCTGCCATGAGTGGCAATCATCAATACCCGATCGCGGGGATGAACCTTGAGATCATGAACCGGAACAGTGGGCAAATTGTTTTTCAAGGAAAACCAGAACTCTCCGCCGTTAATGCTGATATAAACCCCAAGATCTGTTCCCAGGTAGAATATCATTGGATCCTGCGGATCTTCTCTGATGACATTAACCGGTTCATCGGGCAGGTTCGATTTTATTGATTCCCAATCTGCACCCTGATTGCTGCTGGAATAGACATAGGTGGAAAAATCATTATCCCGGTAACCAGTCATGGTGACCAGGATCTTCCCCTTTTCGTGCCTGGATGCGACCACCCGGGATATCCATTTTTTAGGAAGTATCTGGCTGATTTTTAGCCAGTGGTGTCCTCCATTCCGGGTGAGCCACACAGTGCCATCATCGGTTCCCGCTATCAATACTTCGGCTGAAAAATATGATTCATCCAGGCTGGTGATGGTTGCATAAGGGACATTTCCTAAAATTTCTTGCTGGTCACTGAGATCAGGAGAAATTTCTTTCCAGTTTTCCCCCCAGTCATCAGACCTCAATACATGGTTTGATCCCATATACAGGGTTTTTGAATAATGTTTTGAAAGCAAAAATGGAGAAAGCCAGTTGAAGCGGTAGGGAATTTTATTCTCAGGAGCCTTGGGCTGTATGTTTTTTCTGATTTTGTTCTGGAAATCCAATCGGTGAAGGCTTCCGAATTGGGTGGCCAGAAATACCAGGTTCTGGTTCTGGCGATCTATTTGGACATAAGCACCATCCCCGCCCCATATCATTTTCCAGTCAGCATTTCGGTTACCGGTCAGGCATTCACTGGAGCCCACCACAACCCCATTGTCCTGAAGGCCGCAATATATTTGAAATGGTTCCCGATAGTCATATTGAATGGTATAACATTGGGAAATGGGAAGATTGGCTATTTTATCCCAGGTTTGCCCCCGGTTTCGGGACAGGTTTATACCTCCATCGGTACCCAGTAGTAAATGACTTGGATCTCCGGGATTGATCCAGAGGGCGTGACCGTCCCGGTGCACAATTTTCTCCCCCAGGGCTGCCTTTTCATTGGTGAGATTAACAAAGGTCCTGCCTCCATCCTTGGATTTCAAAACCGGTATTCCCAAAATATATATTTCATTCTCATCATCCGGTGATACACGGATCTGGCCAAAATAAAATCCGTAGGTCAGGTACATATTTTCAAGATAATGCTGATTCACCTTACTCCAGGTGTTTCCGCCATCATGGCTTTTATAGACCTCGGCACCCTTTACATAAGGATTGATTCGCCTTTCCTGGGCATCCGAAAATATCCGGGCAATACTCCGGGGTGTGATCAAGCCAGATTTTACGAATTCAATGACTGTTTTTGCCGAATAAACCCGAGGTGCCCGGTGTTCATCCAGAAATAACTGTAATTGTTTTGGATCCAGTTTCAAAAATTTTTGAATGGTCATCTCTTGAATCATCTCAATGGTAATTCCGCTTTTCGATTTATCCGGGCGTGGTTCCTGATTATCCAGTATGGCATAAATGACCGAAGGGTTCGAATCAGTGATGGCCAATCCAATTCGGCCTACATGCCTGTTCTGGGGAAATCCATCGATTATTTTCGACCAACTTTTACCGCCATCTCTGGTTTTGTATATAGCACTTTCAATTCCAGATTCGATAAAATTCCAGGCCTTTCTGCTCCTCTGCCAGGAAGCGGCATATAATACACACGGATCCCTGGGATGCATGCACAGATCAATAATCCCGGTGTGTTCACTGATGAATAGAATTTTCTCCCAATTATGGCCGCCATCAATTGTCTTATATAGTCCTCTCTCTTGATTGGACGAGTAGAGATGACCCATGGCCGCCACATAAACAATTTGATCGTCAAGGGGATCGATGATTACCCTG
>DAOVIP010000517.1 GCA_030671465.1 Candidatus Aminicenantota bacterium
CTTCAGGGATGGCCATTTTTACCATTCCCATCCCTTCGGACAGGTTCTGTTTTTTATCGGGGAGTGGGAGTTTTCCATCACCCCCTCGAACCGGGAAGAACAAATCACCCTCACCCAACTGTATAAAAAAAACAGAATTGAGCGGTCCAGCAACTGGGGAATTTTCATTCTCAAGCAGAAGGACATTCTGCAATCCCTGCCCTACCAGATCCACCGGCACGGTGCCAACAGCCCGGTGATCCCCCTGCTGAGGATATACCGGGAGTTTTTCGGAATCCAGATCAAACAATTCAAAGAGTTCTGGTATCTCCCCTTCGGGGGCGAGGATAACCTGATCATCTTCCAGAAAGATCGCAAGTCCTTCTACCTCTACGATTTCAATGAAATGTTGACCCCGGATACCCGGATGAGGATTTCGGAAAACCATAAAATCATTCTCAGTTACAATGCCCTGAACCGGGCCAAATTGATTTTCAGGAAAAAAGACAAAATCAAAAATATTAACCTGAATCTGTATTACAACCCGGAATCCGATTTTTTATCCGGTACGATTAATCTCACATTTCAATCACCTTCATCATTCCGGGTGCTCAACCTGGACGGTGGGCTGCAAATCAAGGCCAGCCTGGATCTCTCTCTGAAGGGCCTTTCGGTGATCCGAAAAGACCAGGCCTATTACTTTCTGGGCCCCAGCGTAGACAGCCTGTCATTCTTTTACCGAGGAAATATCCAGCCCGAAGTCGAATACTCGGATATTTTCAAAAAACAGACCCTGCGAGTGGAAACCATCCAGGGAGACAAGTTTTATTTCCTGTCACGAAGCCAGAATTTCTATCCCAGTACCGAATTGGACTTTTTTGAATCCAGGATCACCGTTTCCCTGCCCAAAAACTTTCAATGCATGGCCTCGGGGCAATTGACCCGGTCCTCCCATTCCAGCCGAAACACCTTTGAATTTCAATCTCCGGGCTCCAAGGGAATTTCCATGGCCTGCGGCGAATTCTTCCGGGTCAGTGAGTTGAAATCCAAAATTCCCCTGCAAATATTCACCACGTCCAGCGGGATCAAATCCCGGCATTTCC
>DAOVIP010000077.1 GCA_030671465.1 Candidatus Aminicenantota bacterium
ATTCTCATAAGCATAAGGTGTGCCAGTGATGATATCGCTCTGGTAAAGGAAGATTTTGAAAAGGGAGCGGATACGTTGATGGTAAGTTACGGGATTACTTCAAGAGCGGTTGCTGTGGCGGTTAAAAAAGTTCGTGCCCAAGGCAAGAAGATCTCTTCTCTTGTGGTCCAAACACTTTATCCGCTACCTGAAAAGGTGCTTAATGCTGCTCTGGATGGTGTAAAAAAAGTGGTGGTACCTGAAATGAATATGGGGCAATACATTCTGGATATAAAACGATTGGTTGAAGGCAGGGCAGAGGTTATCGGGGTAAATAAGATGAACACCAGTTTACTCTCCCCTGAAATGATTTTAGAAAAGGGAGGATTATTATGAAGCCAGCTGAACACCACAGTTATATGACAGATAAAATTGGGCCATTGCCCTTTTGTCCTGGTTGTGGTCATTTTTTATTGACAAAAGCTTTGGATAGGGCGTTGGTGAAACTGCAACCGGATCCCAAAAAGGTTGTGATTGTCACTGATATCGGTTGCATAGGCCTTTCTGACCGATATTTCATCACCAACGCGTTTCATGGTCTCCATGGGCGTTCAATTACCTATGGCTGTGGATTAAAACTGGCACGCCCGGATTTAACCGTCATTGTTTTACAAGGTGATGGTGGGTGCGGTATTGGCGGTACACATCTACTAAATGTTTCCCGGCGCAACATTGGGATCACCCTTATTGTAGGCAACAATTTCAATTATGGCATGACCGGAGGCCAGCATTCTGTTACCACTCCCACTTCGGGAATAACATCCACAACACCTTGGGGGAATGTAGAGGGCCCTATGGATTTGTGTGGAACCGCTGCGGCAGCCGGGGCAGCTTGGGTTTATCGTGCCACCGCTTTTGATAAAGATCTTCCCGATGTGATGGCAAATGCGATAGAGCAACCGGGCTTTGCCATGTTTGATGTGTGGGAATTATGTACGGCCTATTATTCTCCCCGTAACCAGCTGACAAAGATGAACCTCTTTAATTTACTTAAAAGTTATGATTTCAAACTGGGCCTTTTGGTTGATAAACCAAGGCCAGAGTACAGTGAACATTATCGAAAGGCTTTTGAAAAAGGCAAGCGGGTAATAAAACAAAAACATACGATAAGTAAAAAATATGACCATTCGGTTAAAAGGCAAATGGGAATAGTTATTGCGGGTAGTGCAGGGCAAAAAATTAAATCTTCCGCCACCCTCTTTGCTGAAGCAGCCATGCTCAGTGGGCTGGATGCCACTCAAAAAGATGATTATCCCATTACTGTAATGACCGGTCACTCCATTGCCGAAATAACACTCTCCCCCGAGCAGATTGATTATACGGCAATTGAATCACCGGACTACTTTGTTGTCATCTCTAAAGATGGTTTGAAGAGAGCCAGGAGTAGAATAGAGAACCTCTCTGAAAATTGTACGCTGCTGGCTGAAGAAACTCTGGAGCTACCTGAAACCAAAGCCAAAATTATTAGAATACCCTTATTTCAAAATGCAAAAAAAATATATAAGTTAACCATTGCCATTATGTCGCTTGCAGCACTATTAAAACACAGCAATTTGTATCCCCTGGATGCTCTAAAAAAGATCATATCAAACTTTCAGAAACCCAGTGTGGTTGAAATTAATTTAAATGCTGTTAAAATAGGTTTTGAACTCATAAATAATGAAAAAAGGAGGAATAAATGAGTAAACCAACTATAGTTACCATGCCTGGAGACGGTATTGGGAAAACCGTTCTTCCGGCTGCTATTGAAATCCTTGATAAAGTCGGATTTGAGGCCAATTATGTCCATGCCGATATCGGCTGGGATTTCTGGTGTAAAGAGGCAAACCCTTTTCCAGACAGAACCATAGAACTTTTAAGGGAACATAAGATTGGGCTATTTGGGGCAATTACCTCTAAGCCGAAGTCTGAAGCGGCAAAAGAATTGATACCCGAACTTCAGGGGAAAGGGCATTCCTATTACAGTCCCATTGTCGGTATGCGACAACTTTTTAAGCTGGATTTATGTATTCGGCCCTGCCGGTCCTTTCCAGGCAACCCTTTGAATTTTATTCGCAGGGGACCCGGGGGAGTCATTGAAGAACCCGAGGTTGATGTGGTTATTTTCAGACAGAATACCGAAGGCCTATATGCGGGTGTAGAGTGGACAAATCCTCCAGACGTCGTAAGAAATGCCTTGTCAACACATCCGAAATTTAAGGCTTTTGCTGATGTTCCCGGTGAAGAACTGGCTGTTTCAACCCGCATATTTACCCAGGGGGCCTGCAACCGAATCGTAGGAGAAGCCTTCAAATATGCCAAAAAATTCGGCTACAAATCGGTGACCATTTGTGAAAAACCAAATGTTATCCGGGAGACTTCCGGAATGATGCTGCAAACCGGGAGACGTATCCAGAAAGAATATCCCGAGATTGAACTGTGGAACACCAACATCGATGCTCAGATGATGTGGTTAACCAAAAATCCAGAAGACTATGGGGTGATTGTTGCCGGGAACATGTTTGGCGATATCGTTTCCGACGGTTTTGCCGGCCTGGTGGGCGGCCTGGGATTTGCCAATAGTGCCAACGTTGGTCAAGAAGTTGCTGTGTTTGAACCTACCCACGGTTCGGCGCCAAAATACGAGCAATTACAGCCTTCAATTGTAAATCCCATTGCCATGGTCCTGAGTGCCGGTATGATGCTGGATCATCTGGGTGAAACCGAAAAAGCAAAGGCCATTAGAGATGTGATTGGCCAGGTGATTGCTGAAGGTAAAGTACTTACCTATGACATGCTAAAGATAAGAGGTGGGCCTGATGCTCTGGACAAAGGCGCAACCTCCACAGATCAGATGACAAAGGCAATTAATGAAAGGCTTTAAATATAGGTTTTAAGAAAAAATGTGATACGGAGAAAAAAATGATTACTAAAAATGATATTGAAAAACTTTTTTCCAGCCAATTGGCAAAAATAAAAAATCAGGAGATTAAAGAAAAGGTGATAGAAATCTGGCTAAAAGGTTGTGAAAAGGGGAATTGGCAGAGCGTGGCTGAGCTGGAAAAAATGCCCTTCACCCTGCTTACCGACACCAAGGGAGTTAATTTTATTGAACATACCATCACCGTTACTGAAGGTGCATTGGCGCTGGCTGAAGCTCAGAAAAAATATTACAATAAACTCCCCTACGCCATTAATACAGACCGGTTGGTGGCAGGGGGATTGCTTCATGATGTCGGAAAATTGCTGGAAATAGAAAAGGATGGTTCTGGTTCTTACCGCAAAAGCCGTAATGGTATGTGTGCCAGGCATCCCATCTCCGGGGCAATACTCGCCGCAGAAGCAGGGCTCGACGATGAACTGGTTAATACCATTGCCTGTCATGCCAAGGAGGGGGACGGAAGACCTCAAGTGATAGAAACCGTGCTTATCCATCAAGCAGATTTTGCTACCTTTAATCCCCTGGTTATGCTCTCCAAATCACAACTCATTCAATAAAAAGATGGAGGATTAAGATGGGAAAAACAATTATTGAAAAGATTATCGGGTCCCATTCCAGGAGAGAGATCTCACCGGGGGAAATTGTTGATATCAGCATCGATGTAAGAATTGCCAGAGATTTTGGCGGAGCAAATGTTGTTAAAAACATTCGTGATAACGGATTGAGTATCGATGATCCTCAAAAAACTTTTTTTACTTTCGATTGTAATCCGGGTGGATCTGATCAAAAATATGCCACCAATCAGCAGATATGTAGGGTCTTCGCCCGCGAACATGCCATTAAGGTTTACGATATCGATTCCGGAATAGGCACGCATCTGGTCATTGATGAAGGGCTTGCGATTCCCGGTTCAACGGTATTGTCAACGGATTCCCACGCAAATATTTTGGGGGCAATAGGGGCCTTTGGCCAGGGAATGGGTGATTTGGATATTGCTCATGCCTTTGCTTTTGGCAGGGTTTGGTTTAAAGTACCACCCACCATAAAAATTATTTTAAAGGGGAATCCTTCTCCCCTGGCTACACCCAAAGACCTTGTTCTGGCAGTTTTAAAGGTAATGGGTGCCAATGGGTTGCTGGGTTATGTTGCTGAATTTTACGGACCGGAAATTGACAAGCTGGGGCTTTCAGGAAGGATAACCATGGCCTCAATGGCTACCGAGATGGCCGGTATCATTTCATTGTTCCCTCCGAACCAGGAGGTTTTGGGCTACTGCTCCAGAGTCAGCAATAAGAAGGTTGAGCCTGTTTTGGCTGATAATGACGCTACTTATGAATCCCAGGTCGAAATTGATATTGAAGGACTTGTCCCCCAAATATCAAGACCCGGACATCCGGAGGATGTTATTGATGGTGCGATGGTTGTGGGGAAAAAGATTGGATCGGCATTTATTGGATCCTGTACCAATGGTAGATATGAAGATATGAAAACAGCCGCTGAAATCCTTAAAGGGCAAAAAGTTGCCCCAGGTGTTGTGTTAAAGATTGTACCCAGCACCGATAAGGTGTGGCGCAAATGTCTGGATGAAGGCCTCCTGGAGATCTTTAAAAATGCGGGGGCCCTGGTGGGTAATGCAGGTTGTGCCGGGTGTGCGGCCGGACAGATCGGACAGAACGGTCCTGGTGAAATCACCATCAGTACCGGGAATCGAAACTTTGCCGGTAAACAGGGCAAAGGAGAGGTGTATCTGGCCTCCCCGGCCGTTGTGACCGCTTCGGCAATATCCGGTGTGATTACCACACCAGACAAGATTTCAAGGGAACCTGTCCTATTTGATATCGGGACCAGAACTGTAGAATCTGAGATCCCAAAATCCGAGGTATCTCAACCTGTTTCCAGACCCACCAACTTTGAAGGCAGAGTATGGATTATTCCAAAAGACAATATTGACACAGATATGATCTATCATAATCGATATTTAACCATAACTGATATCAAAGAAATGGGAAAATATACCTTCGATAATCTGGAAGGCTGGGAAGACTTTGCTCAAAAAGTCAAACCTGGTGATATAGTGGTGGTGGGAAAGAACTTTGGTGCCGGATCATCACGGCAACAGGCAGTTGATTGTTTTGAAAGCCTGGGCGTTTCTCTGGTTATTGCCGAGTCCTTCGGTTCCATATATGAGAGAAATGCCATAAATAAAGGATTCCCTATCATGGTAGCCAACCTGACCTCAACAGATTTAAAGAGCGGTGGAACCATTGATGTTGATCTTGAAAAAGGTTTGGTAATTTTGCCTTCCGGTAAGCAACTGGCCGGATTACCTTTTGCCGATGTTCAGTTGGAGATTTATAAAAAAGGTGGGCTATTGAAAAAGAATCCATAATCATATAAAGGAGCTAAAAATGGGTAAAACTTTTGCAGAAAAAGTATTGGCAATAAAATCCGGTCAGAGCGAAGTGGTACCGGGCCAAATTGTCATTGTTCAGCCTGATCACCTGTTGACCCACGACAATACCGCAGCAATTGTGGGCAAAATTGGTGGGGATTTAGAAGAATACGGTGTGGCCAGGCCTGAAATGCCAGTGATTATTTTGGATCATGTGGTTCCGGCTGCCAGTGAAAAAACAGCACAGAATCACAAAACTACCCGTGAATTTGTGGCCAAACATAATATTCCCAATTTTTTCGATGTGGGAACCGGTATATGTCATCAGGTACTGGTGGAAAAAGGGTTGGCTTTGCCAGGGAGCATTATCGTTGGAAGCGACTCCCACACCTGTTCCTATGGGGCTTTGGGTGTTTTTTCCACTG
This sequence comes from Candidatus Aminicenantota bacterium, assembly GCA_030671465.1. Lineage (GTDB taxonomy): Bacteria > Acidobacteriota > Aminicenantia > UBA2199 > UBA2199 > CAZOWT01. The sequence goes on from DAOVIP010000077.1 coordinate 5,777, forward strand.
GAATTGATCGAACCGAAGCAGCCGCGCTTCTGTTAAGGGGAGAAACCTGGCTTAGAGTACCGGAAACCATTAAAATCACCCTTAAAGGAAAATTAAATCCAATGGTTTCGGCAAAAGATATTATTTTGAGCATTATCGGAGATATCAGGGCTGATGGTGCCGGGTATTGTGCTGTTGAATTCCATGGTAACATTGAATCCCTTTCCATTGATGATCGTCTTACTATTGCCAACATGGGGGTGGAGATGGGCGCCAAAGTGGCGGTTTTCCCGGTGGATCAAAAAGCCAGAGATTACCTTTCCTCCCTGGGTATTGAAGAAAGTGCCTACCAAGCTGTTTGGGCTGATGAGGATGCAAGCTATCTCAAAGAACTGGTTTTTGATTTAGGGGATATTGAACCTGTGGTGGCTTTTCCGCATACCGTGGATAATGTTAAGCCAGTATCCACAGCAGAGGGGCTTGAGTTCCAACAATTTTTTCTTGGTACATGCACCAATGGCAGATTAAGTGATTTTGAGATAGCGGCTGAAATCCTGGATGGAAAAAAAATTGCCGGCGGAGTCCGCCTAATCATACTACCCGCTTCAAAAGAAATATTTGAAGCTGCACTGGAAAAAGATATTATTACAAAACTTTCCCGTGCGGGAGCCATGATCCTACCACCAGGCTGTGGTCCCTGTCTGGGAGCTCATCAAGGGGCACTGGCTCCGGGAGAAAAATGTTTGAGCACCGCCAACAGGAATTTTAAAGGTCGCATGGGCTGTAAGGAGGCCGAAATATACCTGTCAAGCCCTCAAACCGTAGCTGTCTCAGCAATTTATGGAAAACTAACCGACCCTCGGAAAGGAGGTAACCAATGAAAGTCTGGAAATATGAAGACGATATAAACACCGATATGCTATTCCCTGGTAAATACACCTATTCCTGTAGTACAGCCGAAGAGATCAAACCCCACCTTTTGGAGGATCTTGATCTTGAGTTTTCAGGTGGGGTAAAAACGGGTGATTTAATTTTTGCAGGTAAAAATTTTGGCTGTGTATCCTCACGGGAACAACCCGTATTGGGATTTAAAGCTGTAGGAATCCAGGCTATTGTTGCCAAAAGTTTCGCCAGGATTTTTTACAGGGCGGCCATTAACCAGGGTTTACTTTTGGTTGAATGCCCCGATGCGGTAAATGTATTTCAGGAAGGAGATGATGTTAAGTTGGATGCTGAAGCTGGTCAGATACAGGTGGGAAGTAAAATACTGACATTTCCCAAGCTCCCTCCTGGAATTCTTGCCATACGGGAGGCTGGCGGGTTGCTGCCCTACACCAGAGCCGCATTAAAGAAACAAAAAAGTAAATAAAATATTCCCGTACAGGGAGAGATTTAATCTCAAAGGAGATAGTGATGAGACTCTATGAACATGAATCAAAAAAGGTATTTGAGGATATGGGGCTGACCATTCCTCATCATTTTGGGGTGATTCACTCACCTGAGGAGTTAGATAGATTGGATCTGAAGTTTCCTTGTATGCTAAAGTCCATGGTACTGATTGGTGGCCGTGGTAAAGCCGGTGGAATTAAGAAAGCAACCAATCTACAAGAAGCCAAATCCGTTGCCGGGGAAATGTTTAAACTGGTTATCAAGGGTTATCCGGTTGACACTCTGCTGGTAGAAGCAGTCGCATCAGAAGCCGGTGCCTGTTATGTCGGTATAACCACCAATCCGGCCAATTTTAATATATTGCTCATGGCCAGTGCCGAAGGAGGGGTGGAAATTGAAAAGGTGGCCTTGGAAAAACCGGAAGCTATTCTAAAAAAAGAAATGCCAGAAAACAATCTGGAGCTTCCAGAAGATATTGCCAGGGAATTTGCTACATTTCTTAATAAAACCCTAAAAGGGGATGACACACTGGAAGAAAAGTTGGCTGATGCTATATCCCGACTTTATGAAACCTACCAAAAATATGACTGTAAGATAGCTGAAATCAATCCACTTTTAATTACCCAGGATGGAAATGTTATTGCCGCCGATGCCAAAGTGGTATTG
>DAOVIP010000481.1 GCA_030671465.1 Candidatus Aminicenantota bacterium
TATTGTCGCGCGAGGGAATTTCTTCGGAGCGTGCCCCGGAACGAGCGAAGAATGTCTGAGGGAGTGAGGACCGGAGGCAGAAATTGAACACAATTTCTGGCGTTAGCGAAGAAGATATTCCCGGGAGGGACTAGAAACTGCAGAAAGCAAAAAATATAACTGAGGTTAAGGTGAAGGTAAAGGAAAAGGAAACGACGCAAACATGGTTTGCAAATGACAAGAGCAATAGAGTTTCAATGACGGATGCAACGCATCCAAATGACCGATATCTGATAAACTCCCCTACTCCTCAAAAGCGTCTTCCAGGTGGTTGATTTCAACCGTTTTACCTTGATATAAAACCGAGATGATGTCAAAGCGGATGCGTAAATCTCGGTAGGGTTTGCGGGAAGCCAGTAATTTTGCGGCCCGGATCAGTCGGATCTGTTTCTTCTGATCCACAAACTCTTCCGGAAATCCGAAATCCAGAGACTGACGGGTCTTGACCTCCACCAGGCAGAGAAAATCATCCTTGAGGGCCAGCAAATCGATTTCCACGCCACCCACCCGCTGATTTTTTCCCGCAATGGTATAGCCTTTCTTAATCAGAAACCGTTCGGCCCTCTTTTCCCCTTGGGGCCCCAGTATGTTTTTCGGATCAGGCAATTCAGGATATCCGGGTCCGCTTTTCCTGCATCCTGATGCCCAGATTTTCCAGTTCAGCCAGCACCAGTTCATACACTTCGGGTTGAATGGGAATTTGGACTCCAGTCAGTTTGATCTTGTCTTCGGTCATCAGTTTAACCCCAATGGCCAGGGGCAAACTCACGGTCCGGGCCATGGAGGTATCCCCGTGGGGGATGCCAAAATCGATCAGGGTGGAGGTGATCCGGTCCCGGGTCTGGTCGGCATTTTCCACCACAAAAGTATGTTTCATCACAATCATGTCCTTTTCACCCGGTCTATAGTAAAGTTTTTCTTGCAGTCTCTCACAGAGTACATCCAGGCAGTTGTCATATTCAGCCACCGGTTCATCCGCAAACAACCCCAACCACTCCAGCCGCTTGATGATTTCCGAATCCCGGGAGATCCCCACTTTGCCGGCCACATCCGCTTCGACATTACCGGCAGGATCACAACCCGCCAGGTCAGCCATCATGCCCCGGTAGGTATTGCCTTTCAGGCCTGGTACCGGTGAATCATCCACCAGTCCCAGGTCAACCATTTTCTTAAAGGTTTCACACCAGCCAATATATCGGTAGGTGCCCCTCATCACGGTTTGGGCATCGGATAAACCATACAGGCTTTTGTAGGGCATGGAATCCCGGTTGGCGTAAATTTCCAATTCGCCAATCCCCTCGATTTCCTCGAATCGGGTTTTGGCAAACAGCTCCTTGCCCTCAATATCAACCAACTCACCGTTCTCCAGAAACCTGGCCGAATTGCGGCTGGCCAGTACCACACCCCGGGGGCTCCAGGAGAATTTATACCCGAAGGGGTTGTCATTGTTCTCGGGAGCCGGCAGCCCGCCGGTCACCGAATAAAAATGAATGACTTTCCCGCCCGAATTCTTGACCTCATCAATGACCTTCATGGCCGACATGTGATCAATTCCCGGATCAACGCCTATTTCATTCAGAAAAAGCAAGCCCTTTTCCCGTATCGGCCCATCCAGTTTTTTCATATCTTCACTCACATAGGAAGTGGTAGCCATATTCCGGTTGCATTCCAGGCA
>DAOVIP010000184.1 GCA_030671465.1 Candidatus Aminicenantota bacterium
ATCGATGTCAGCAGCCGGGCAACCGGCACGGCTCAGGACGGAACCCGGTATTTCGACTGGTAATCATCGATCAAAAAGGTATCAATGGAGAAAAAACCCCAATCCAAAGAAAAAGGTTATTCCCTGTTGGTAGCCATTTTCGCTGTCACTATATTTTCGATTCTGATACTGACCGCCAGAGCCCATTGGGAGACAGAAATCAGACGGGATCTGGAAGCGGAATTGATTTTCAGGGGCCGGCAGTATGTAATAGCTATCGAAAAGTATGTAAAAAAAAACAACAAACTGTTTCCCCCGAGTCTGGATGTATTATATGAAAAAAAATTTATCCGGAAATTATATCCGGATCCCATGAGCGAATCGGGAATCTGGAATATAGTCATGCAATCATCCAGGGCAGGTTCCAAAAAATTACTGATTGTGCCTAAGGAATTTGTGAGCAAAATGCTGGCTCAAGCCCGAATTATTGGAGTGAGTTCAACTTCCACTGCTGAAAGTTATCAGGAATACCGAAAGAAAAAACAATATCATGAATGGGCATTTTATCTGGGAGAGAAGCCAGAAGATGAAATGCCCAAACTGGAGTTTGTAAATTTTTAATGAAAAATTTCCTTATTCTGGCAGCTGAAAACTCAGCCGAAAATTATGGAGTTCAAATAATCGATCAATTTAACAGATCCCGGGAAAACATCCATTTTTTTGGAGTGGGTGGGGATAGATTCGAAAGAAAAGGAGTTGAAATTCTTTTCCATAACCATGAGTTTTCCGTTATCGGTATCATCGAGGTTTTATCCAGCATAATCAAATTCAAAAGGTATATGCACCTGATTCTAAAAAAGGCGGTGGAGAAAAAAGCTGAAGCCGCCATTCTGATCGATTTTCCCGATTTCAACCTGAGACTGGCCAAGAAATTGAAAAAAGCAGGTATCCCTGTATATTATTATATTGGCCCCACTGTTTGGGCCTGGAGGTATTCAAGAGTTAAATTGATCCGAAAAGCAGTCAAGCATCTATTTGTCATTTTCCCATTCGAACAGGAAATATATAAAAAAGAAAAAATACCATTTACCTATACCGGCCATCCCCTGCTTTCCATGATCCGGGTTGAGGAAAGCAAACCCGATTTCAGAAAAAGAATGGCCCTGAAGAATACCGAAATGTTAATCAGTTTACTCCCCGGAAGCAGGCCATCAGAGGTAAAATTCATGCTCCCGGAAATGGTGAAAGCAGTAACCCGTTTGAAAGAAAAACAAAAATTAAAAGTTTGTTTATTAAAGGCCCATACCATTGACCGAAAAACGATCTCTGATATTCTAAAACAAACAGATCCCCGGATTGAAATCATTGATCAAGACCAGGGACACAACCTGATCAACGCTTCAGATATGATCATCACCACCTGTGGCACCTCAAATCTGGAAATCGCCATGATTGGTGTTCCCTTTGTAGCCTGTTATCGGGTGCATTCCCTGTCTTACTATTTGGGTATTCATCTGGTCAAAATAAAACTCTATTCCATTATCAATATTCTGGCCAAGGAAAAGGTGGTCCCGGAACTCATCCAGAGAGAATTCAGGTCAGAAAAAATTTTCCAGGAAGTGATGAATATCCTGGAAAACAAGGATCTGAAAGAACGGATGCTGGCCAAATTCAAAAGCATAAAAGAACTGCTCAGGCAAAACACCAATCCAGCGGAAATCATGTATACTAAAATCAAGCGTGATTTGTCAATATAAGGACAATAATCCAGCCAGATATCAATGAATAACCGAACCGGAAAACCCGGTTAAAATAGGCTCGGTATTTGACTTTTTACCTTCAACTATACTATAATGTCATGGTGATCATTTCATCCAATCCCTGATACTTAGGCGGTAAAATTGGTTTGAATCATGATATGATTTTGTTTTTTTTACAGGGTAAGGAAGGCAATAATGGGAAAAGTAATTGGCATTGACTTGGGCACCACTAATTCGGTGGTGGCGGTATATGAATCCAAAAATCCCGGAATCATTCTGACTCAGGATGGAGATCGGACATTACCATCAGTGGTTGCGTTTACTCAGAATGAAGAAAGGCTGGTCGGAAATCCAGCCAAGAGTCAATTAATCACCAATCCGGAAAACACCGTATATTCAGTAAAAAGGCTTATGGGGAAACGGTTCTCCGAACTGGAACCTTTCCTTGACCAATTCAGTTATTCTATTGTCAAAGGGCCCAAAGATACATTAAAGATCAAAACAAAAGACAAATTATTTTCTCCAGAAGAAATCTCGGCCATGATTCTGGAAAAATTGAAGGAAGCCTCTGAATTGTATTTGGGTTCCAGGGTCGAAAGTGCAATCATAACCGTCCCGGCTTATTTCAATGATTCTCAGCGAAAGGCGACCAGGGATGCCGGGGAAATTGCCGGTCTGCAGGTCACCCGGATCATCAATGAACCCACTGCTGCTGCGCTCGCCTTTTCCCTAGACCTGAAGAAGAAATCAAAAATTGTGGTGTATGACTTTGGAGGGGGAACCATTGATGTCTCCTTCCTGGAAGTGGATAAGGAAATCATCAAGGTTATTGCCACCGCAGGAAATAGTAACCTGGGCGGAAACGATATTGATATCCTATTATCAAATTTACTTATCTCTGAATTTAAGGATGAGTACGGTACTGACCTGTCCAAGAATAAGCTGGCCGTACAGAGAATCCGAGATGCGGCGGAAATTGCCAAAAAGGAACTTTCAAGCCTGGACGCCTGTGAAATCAATCTTCCTTTTATGGCAGACTCATCTGAAGGCCCCATCCATCTTCTCAGATATATCAGCCGTACCGAATTTGAAAATTTAATCCTGGAAAAGATTGAGGAAACCATTGAAATCATGGAGTTCCTCTTAAACAATGCCAATATCGAAAAAAGTGATATTCAGGAGATTTTGATGGTGGGTGGATCAACCCGGATCCCACTGGTTCAAGCAAAAGTCAATAACTTTTTCAAAAAAGAGCCCAACAAGAAGATCAACCCGGATGAAATCGTGGCCCTGGGCGCAGCCATGCAGGGTGCTATCACAAAGGGAGAGACCAAGGACATGCTGCTGTTGGACGTAACTCCCCTCTCCCTGGGGGTTAAAACCTATGGCGGCTCTTTTTCCAGAATTGTTGAAGCCAACACAACCATTCCCACTGATCGAAGCCTGGTTTTTTCTACGGTCGAAGACAATCAGAGTGAAGTTGAGATCAATGTCTACCAGGGCGAGCGGGAAATCGCCGAAGAAAACAAATTGTTGGGAAAATTTTCACTTAGGGGTATTAACCCGGCACCCAAAGGTTTACCCCGGATTGAGGTTAACCTCAATATCAATATCAACGGGATTTTAACAGTCACAGCCATAGATCTTTCCAGCAAGCAGAAAAAAGAAGTGGCGATTTCGAATTCCGGTTTGTTGTCCGAAAGTGAAATCACTGAATTGAAAAAGGAGGGAGAAAAATACAAAAGGGCCGATCTGGAAAGAAAGGAAGCAATCAGTAAAAAAGCCAGCATATACAATCATATATATTCTATTGATCAATTCATCTCCAATATGAAACTGGAGCCTGAAATTCAGGACGAGTGCAAAAACGCCCTTGATGAAGCCCATCGGGTAATTGAAAAGGAGAAGACCGAAGAAATGGATGAAACCATAAAAAAACTCCAGGAAATGAACAACCGGCTGACCTCATTGTATAAAACAGTGATTGAGAACATCCCCCAGAAAGAAATAAAACCCGTAGAAGATGAGAAATCATCCGATAGTACCAAGAAAGTTGAGACCAGGCCGCTTCAATATTTAAAAGAAAAAAAGAAAGAAGTGGAAGAACCAAACTTGAAAAAACCAGATACCAATCCCATCCAATCAACCAAAAATAAATGAAAAAATTCTTTTTGACAACTCCAATTTATTATGTCAATGATATCCCCCATATCGGGCATGCCTACACCACAATAATGGCAGATGTCATCAAGCGATATAAAAAATTACGCGGCTATGAAGTATTCTTTCTGACCGGTACGGACGAGCATGGCCAGAAGATTGAAAAGAGTGCCGCCAACCAAAATATCACCCCCAAAAAACTGGCGGATTCTGTGGTGGTTCGTTTCAAGGAACTGTGGAAAACACTGAACATTGAGTATGATAAATTTATTCGGACCACAGATGATAATCACATTGAGGGAGTGAAAAACCTGTTTAAAATCATACAACAAAAAGGGGATATTTACCCGGGAATTTACAAAGGACATTATTGCATATCCTGTGAAGGTTTTGTTTCGGAAACAGCAGAGAATACCGAAGATGGCAATAAGATATGTCCGGATTGTGAGAAAGAAACCACTCCCTTAACCGAGAAATGTTACTTTTTCAGATTATCCGCCTATCAAGACCGATTGTTGAAATTTTACCAAGAAAACCCTGATTTTATCATCCCCAAATCAAGACTGAATGAAGTTATTTCATTTGTAAAAATGGGACTCAAGGATCTGAGTATTACCCGTTCGACAGTTAAATGGGGGGTAACGGTTCCCGGCGATGAGGCCCAGACCATCTATGTCTGGTTTGATGCCCTGACCAACTATATCACGGCCATCGATTATCATAAACCAGGGAGTCAGTTTGAAAAATATTGGCCGGCTGACCTTCATGTCATGGCCAAAGATATCCTCAAGTTTCACGCCGTTTACTGGCCAGCTTTCCTGATGGCTGCCGATATCAAACTACCACGGCAAGAACTTGTTCATGGCTGGTGGCTTAAAGATGAAAAAAAGATGTCAAAATCCACTGGAAACGTACTGGACCCCCAAATTATATTAAAACACTTTAACTC
>DAOVIP010000289.1 GCA_030671465.1 Candidatus Aminicenantota bacterium
CCAATTTTCCTTTGATGGTGAGGCGATGGGTGCCTTGATCAATTTGAAGTTCTTGGCCCGGTAATTGGTTTTGATATAAAAATAATCCCCGTACTGGTCGACATCATATTCCAGGTTTTTTTCGCGTTTTTGAATAATTTTGAATTGTTCAGTGGGGTAATCTGCATTGATAAACCAATATTCAGATGATAAGGTATGGAATGAACCGATAAAAATGTACTTTCTGGATTTGGACTTAAATACATAAGTGGCGAAAGTGGGATCCTTTTCATGAAATATCTCCCTGTCCTGTAAAACATCGGTTCCTATAACATGCTTAAAAATTTTGTAAGATCTTAAGGTATTATCTTTCGTGGAATAAAAAACCGTTTTGTTGTCATTGGCCCAAACGGCTCTTCCGGTGGTATTGGTTAGTTCATCCTTCAATATTTCACCGGATTTAAGATTCTTAAAATAAATCGTATATTTCCGCCTGCTTACCGTATCAACCCCATAGGCCAGCATATTATTATCAGGACTGATTGAATGCCCGGCCACATGAAAAAAATCATACCCCATGGCCATTTCATTCACATCCAGAAGTTTTTCTTCCTTATTCTTTAAATTCCCCTCCTTGCGGCAGTAAATTGGATATTCCCCATCTCCTTTATACCGTTGATAATAATAATATCCTCGGTATTTATAGGGTACGGACATGTCAGTTTTTTTAATCCTTCCCACAATCTCATCATAAAGTTTCTTTTGCAGCTCTTCGGTAGGTTTTAAAACCGCATTTTTATACTGAATCTCTGCTTCCAGGTGTTTGACAACTTCCGGATTCTCCCTTTGGTTCAACCAGTAATAATAATCAATCCGGGTATGCCCGTGGATAGTCAATTCTTTCTTGATTTTTTTAGCAATCGGTGATGCAACCTCTTTATCATTTCCATTTATAATTTTCTGATCTTCCTGAGAATAACCCAAACCAGAAAACAAAATGAAAATAATGGTCATAGTAAAAATATGACCCGTCAATCTCTGAAAAGTCTTATGATAATTCATAAAATCCTCCTTTTCCGATCTTAAAAAGAGTATATCTCTTTTTCATTATTATATCTCTTTAATGAAGAATAATTATCTACAAATATTCCTATTAGCATAATAATTTTTCAGTATCTCATCCATCACCCGGGTGGTTCGGGCTGCAGAAATCCCGGTGCTGGGACACGATCCCCGGCCCAGCAGTTCATCCACCACCGAATTGATTAAGGGTTGCTGAATATGCCTGGGGTTGGCCCGTCGGTACCGTTGACTGACCCTCCCCCGTTTCCACAGGATCGGGGGAAAATCAAAAGTCGAAAATACAATTTTCCCCTCACTGCCGACAATTTCAATCCGATCGGTTTCATTGGCCCGGGGTGCGGCAAAACACCAGCTTCCACAGCCAGAGATACCCGATTTAAAACAAAAACTGGCAGTGACCGTATCCTCGACCCGATACCAACCTGACTGATTGGAAACCATGGATTTGACCGTGGCAATCGGTCCCAGCAGATGATCCAGCAAATCCAGTTGATGGGAACCCAGGTCCACAAACAGGCCCCCTCCGGATATCTCCGGAATATGCCGCCAGGGCAGATGTTCAGGGTCCGGCTTTTTTTCGGGCAGGGCACGCCATAATTTCAGTTGCACCAATCGAATATCCCCGATGGCACCCTGGCGCAAGAGGGAATTGACTTTCCGGAAATAGGGAAGACAGCGGCGATAATAGGCTACAAATAATCCCTTACCTGCCCTATCCGACGCTGTTATCATTTTCTGGCATTCCCCATGGTTAAGAGCCATGGGCTTTTCCACATAGACATGTTTCCCCGCATTGGCGGCCTTAATAGCATATTCGGCATGGGATGAAGGTGGAGTGGCGATATATACGGTATTGACTTCGGGATCGGCAATTAATTTTTCTGCATCATCATACCAGGACGGCACTCCATGGCGGCGGGCATAATCCCTGGCTTTTTCCGTATTGCGTCGCATCACTGCCACCAAACACGAATTCTTTACTTGATTAAAAGCCGGACCGCTTTTCACTTCAGTAACATTGCCACAGCCGATCATTCCCCAATTGACCTGTCTCATCATTCACCTGTTGCTATTATAGGAAAATGGAAAAGAAAACAAAAGCAGCAAGGATTCTAAAAAAGCTTCAGCCCGGTGCTGATCTGCCCGGTTGACTTCAAAAGACATTCCCCTTAGAATAAAGTATGGGACTATTTACTGGCTGGTTTAAAAAAAAAGGGATTGCCCGGACCAGAACCGCCATAGCCCTGGGAGGGGGCGGTATCCGGGGGGCCGCCCATCTGGGAGTGCTGAAATACCTGGAAGAAAAGGAATACAACCGTTTTGATTCCATAGTAGGAACCTCTGCTGGTGCGATTTTCGGTGCTTTGTACCTGCTATCCCGGGACTCCAACGAAGCCATCGATAAGCTTGTACAAACCCTTGATAAGCTGGATAAAAAGAAAAGCCTGATCAATATTACCTCCAAAAAATCAAATTTTTTATCCAACCTCAAAGAAAAACTGTACCTGGCCAAGTCCCTGTTTTCGATGTCCATTATCGATGAGTCCTATTTGGAAGAATTCCTGGTCACCCTGATCGGAGAGCGCAGCACATTCTCCCAATTGAAAAAGCCATTGTATGTGGTGGCCACCGATCTGATTTCCGGAAAGGACGTGGTTTTCAGTCAAGGAGACCTGATTCCCGCCTTGATGGCTTCATCGGCTATTCCCGGGGCCTTTCCACCCCAAAAATATAAAAATTACTGTCTGATTGATGGCGGTTCCACCCAAAAACTGCCCTCCAAAATTGCCCTGATGCTCGGTGCCAACCGGGTCATGGGCATTGATGTGGGAAGCCCCTTTCAACCAAAAGAAAATTTTTCCTCTTCCATCCAGGTCATATCCAGAAGTGAAACCATCACCTCCTTCATTCTGAACCAGCAGAACCGTCTGGTAGTGGACCTGCTACTGAGCCCGAAATTCAAAGACATGAAATGGTATGACTTTCATCGCCACCAAGAAGCCCTTCAGGCGGGAATGGCTGAAGCCCGGAGGAAAAAAGAAGAAATTGACCGTTTTTTCCAGTCTCAGCAAACTCGCCGTAGAGAAGGGCTCTACCTGATCAAAGAATCTTTCATCCTGGATGGAATATCACCGGATGGATCTCACCGGTCGGACTGAAACATGAAGCCAGGGGGGATAGGTGTACAAACCCGCCTGTCCCTTGTAATTAAAAAGAATCACATAGTAACGCTGGGCTTGCTGTATATCTCCGGTCCAGAGATGCCGCTGGTTGGGTGAAAATATCGGGTCTATATAC
>DAOVIP010000094.1 GCA_030671465.1 Candidatus Aminicenantota bacterium
ATTATCGATGAGGTACATATGCTATCCACCTCTGCCTGGAATGCACTGTTGAAAACGATCGAAGAACCACCCGAACATACCTATTTTATCATGGCCACAACCGATTTCCATAAAATCCCGGCCACCATTGTATCCAGATGTCAACATTTCGAATTCAAGCGCATTCCTACTGAAGTAATCAAATCGGTTCTGGATGAAATCTCAAAAAAAGAAAAAATCAAAATATCAGAATACGCATTATTTCTCATATCCAAGTCCTCAGAAGGCAGTCTGAGAGATGCTAAAAAAATACTGGACCAGTCCATTGCCCTTTCCAGCGGTGATGTCAATGATAAAGATGTCATTGATATCCTGGGTATCATAGAGGAGGAAATCTTCATCAACCTGACCCGGAGCATTTTTACCCGGGATAAACAGAAAATTATTGACCAGGTTGATATATTATCTGAGAAAGGAGTAGATTTGAGATTTTTCTTCATGGAATACCTAAAATTTTTCAGAAATTTGATTGTTCTGAAATCGGTCCAGCAATCGGATAAACTGCATAATCTCAACCCTGAAAATATTCCGGAGTTGAAAGAGATACTGCGAAATGTCAATGAAGTGGAACTGCTCCGCTATTTCAATGCGGCCAAGAATCTTGAGATTACCATGAAACATACGGAAAATCCCCGGATCATGATGGAATATCTTTTGTTAAAGCTATCTTATTTTCCCAATCTGACCTCGATTGAAGAATTAATCGGAAGCTTGAAATCAAACCGGCCCTACCCGGACCTGAAATCAACTCCACGTTCACACCCGGATGAACCTCCAATCCTTGAAGAAAAAAGACCGAAAAATCCAGAGTTCCCAATGGATGCGAAGAATGAAATCCCTTCCAAAAGCCAGAAAGGGGATGGCCAGAAAGAACAGGAAGTCATTAATGAACTGAAGAAAGATGAGAAAATAAACAGCCTGATCAAGAAAATTAAGGGACGTATCGTTTCGATTGAAAATATAGAAGGAGGGGAAGATGGGTAAAATTCCCAATATGAATCAGCTCATGCAGATGGCTCAGAATATGGCCAAGGATATGGAAGAAAAAATGAACAGCTTGGAGGTTGAAGGCAATGCTGGCGGGGGAATGGTGAAGGTTATCATGAATGGACATAAGAATCCGATTTCCCTGTTCATCCAGAAAGAAGTGGTAGATCCCGAAGATATTGAAATGCTTCAGGATTTAATCATTGCAGCTATCAATGATGCCCAGACCAAAGTGGATGACCAATTGAAAAGCAATATGGGCGGTTTACCCGGAGGTCTTCCCGGTATGCCCCCTGGATTTAATTTTCCCGGAATGTAATCCGAAAAATGGAAACTTTCAGTCTGACCATCAATAAACTTATTGAAGAATTAAAAAAAATTCCTACTATCGGAAGAAAATCAGCCCAGCGAATTTGTTTTTACCTGTTGAAAAAGGATCCGAAAGTGGCACTGGATCTGGCCGCTGCCATTGTAGAGGCCAGGGAAAAAACCATCTTGTGTTCAATCTGTTACAATCTGACTGGCCAGGATCCCTGTGAAATATGCGCCAGTAAACAGAGGGATACCACTAAAATTTGTGTGGTGGAGGAGCCCTTCAATATTATTTCCATTGAAAGGACAGGATTGTATAAGGGTTTATATCATGTGTTGCATGGAAATTTATCTCCGATCAAAGGCGTCGGACCGGAAGAATTAAAGATTTCAGGATTGCAAAAAAGGCTGGGGGGCTATTCGGTTTCAGAAATCATTCTGGCCACCAGTCCCACCACCGAAGGGAACGCCACTGCCCACTATTTAACCGAAATACTGAAGAAATATAAGATAAGGATTACACGAATTGCTTTGGGCCTTCCCATCGGGGCGGATATTGACTATGTGGATTCCGTGACCATTGCCCGGGCAATGGAGGGCCGTACAGAAATATTGTAATGGAAGAAAAACATATTGCCTTTTCAATCACTTAAATGATATAATGGATTTTTATAAAAAAACAATTTTATAAACCATAACTCAGATGGAAGAAAATTTTATAATATATAACGAAGAATTTGTATTAATTAAAGATATTCTGGACGTATTAAAAGAGAACACCAAAGCAGAGATTGTTTTCATATCTGATTCCGAAGGTCATTGTATAGCCTCTACCGGGGATATGGAAGATTCATATCTGAACTCTATTTCATCCCTGATTGCCGGAAGTATGGCTGCCGTAAACTGCATTGCCGAAATGCTGGATATTGAGAAGTTTCCCAGCATCCTATCCGAATCCGAAAATAAGAGCCTGCATGTTTCATCTATCAACGAGAGAACCATGTTGATTGTCATATTTAACAATACATCAAACCTAGGACTGGTCCGATTCAGGGTCAAAACAGCAGCCAAAAAACTTGAAGATGTATTTGTTACCATTAAAGAAAAATTGAAATTAGATGTATTTAAGGATGACGGATCTCCGTTTGAAGGTGTATCTGATGAAGACATCGATGAAATATTCGGAGATTGAATTTGTCTTTCCTTAATTATTCAACACGAGAAATCAATTTCAAGATTGTCTACTACGGACCCGGTTTGAGTGGAAAAACCACCAACATTAAGTCTATCTACGAGAAAATAAAAAAAGGGCACAAGGGAAAACTGGTCAGCCTGGCTACCGAGACCGAGCGGACCCTCTTTTTTGATTTTTTCCCCCTTGATCTGGGTATGATCAAGGGTTATAAGGTCAAATTTCATCTCTATACCGTCCCCGGCCAGATCTATTACAGCAGTTCGCGAAAGTTAATTATAAAAGGTGTTGATGGCTTGGTTTTTGTTGCCGATTCTCAGCGTGAGCGATTTGAAGCCAATATCGAAAGTATTTCCGATATGACTGAAAACCTGAGAGATTATAAAATAGATTTTGCCACCTTACCCTATGCCCTTCAATTAAATAAGCGAGACCTGCCCAATATTACCCCGGCCAATGAACTGATTGAAGCATTAAGGCAAAAGGATGAGCCGGTAATTGAAGCGGTTGCCTTGAAAGGGGAGGGAGTGGTGGATACCCTAAAAGGTATTTCAAAGTTAGTCATGGTAGAGGTGAAGCGGAAGTTGATGTGAGTGGCCTCACCGGAAGTAGTGGCATGTTCGGTTCAAATATCGGATCCGGTTCCTTTTATTGAAAAGCATATTTTGTTGGGGGAAGACAAAATTCTAAGGCTTCATGGCCCATCAGTTTTTTAGTGTTATGTATTGACTTTCACAGTAATATCGTGTAAATTTATACTTTCAAAAGGAGGCTTTTAATATGAACAAGAATGAATTGGCAGTTCAAATGGTAAAAGATTCCAGTATCACCAAGAATGATGCGATTAAAGTGATCGATGGATTTGTAAATATTCTTACTGAAGAACTGATGAGCAAGGACGGAAAAGTCACACTGGTTGGATTCGGAACCTTCAAGATCCTTGAAAAAAAGCAGAAAAAAGGCAGAAATCCCAGAACCGGTGAGGAAATTATAATACCAAGGAAGAAAGTGGTCAAATTTGTTCCTGGAAAAGAACTAAAGGAACTTGTTAAATAATTTTTTTGAATATATCATTTCTAGGCGCGTAGCTCAGTCCTGGTTAGAGTGCTACCTTGACACGGTAGAAGTCGACGGTTCGAGTCCGTCCGCGCCTATTATCTGTCAATCCCGATGAGCAATAAAGAGAAAAAAAGATCATTTCTGGTTAAGATAGATGGAAAATTGACCGAAGCCGACACCGAGTATGACCCACAATCGGTAATCGAGAAGGTGGATTCTTTATCCGAGGAAGCCCTGCATGTCTACCGACATTCGACTGCCCATCTGATGGCCCACGCGGTTATTGAATTATTTCCGGATGCCCAGTATGGCATCGGCCCGGCCATTGAAAACGGGTTCTATTATGATTTTTTAACCTCCCATCCTTTCACTCCCGATGACCTACAGAGAATCTCCAAAAAAATGAAACAGATGGTCAAGCAAAACTTGAAAATTCTTAAAAAGATCTGGACCAAACAGCAAGCTATCGATTATTTTAAAACCAAAAATCAAAACCTCAAGGTTGAACTAATCAATGAAAAGATTGACAATAATGATGTTTCGGTTTATCAGCAGAGTGAATTTGTTGACCTCTGTCGGGGGCCCCATGTTCCCTCCACTGCTTATCTGACCCATTTTAAACTGCTCTCAGTGGCAGCATCATACTGGAAGGGGGATGAAAACAACCCATCCATGCAGAGGATTTACGGGGTTGTCTTTCCCACCAAAGAGCAGCTTGAAGCGCATGAAAAGTTTTTAATAGAGGCCAAAAAACGGGATCATCGAAAACTGGGCCAGGATCTCAACCTGTTTTCCATTCAAAATGAGATCGGAGCCGGCCTGGTACTCTGGCACCCCAAGGGCGGAATCATCCGTTATGAGATTGAAAAATACTGGAGAGAGGAGCATATAAAGGCCGGCTATGATTTACTGAGTACTCCCCATATTGCCAAAATCGATTTATGGAACACCAGTGGACATACTGATTTTTACCGGGAAAATATGTTTCCTACCATTGACCTGGATAACACCCAATATCAATTAAAGCCCATGAATTGCCCCTTTCATATCGTAATGTTTAAATCCAGAAACCGCAGTTACCGGGATATGCCCATGAGGTGGGCAGAATTGGGCACGGTTTACCGGAATGAGCGGAGCGGGGTTTTACATGGTCTGATGCGGGTGAGGGGGTTTACTCAGGATGATGCCCATATATTTTGCACCCCGGACCAGCTGGAGGATGAAGTTCAGCGCTTAATCGATTTCAGCACCAATATTTTAAACACCTTTGGATTCAAGGATATGGATATTTTCTTGTCCACCAGGCCTGAAAAATTTGTCGGTGAAGTGAGTGATTGGGAATTGGCCACGGTGGCGTTGGAAAAATCCCTTAGCCAGAGCGGGGTTGAATATCAAATGGATCCCGGAGAAGGTGTGTTCTATGGACCCAAAATTGATATAAAAATAAAAGACGTGCTCAATCGCTCCTGGCAGCTGAGCACCATTCAGGTTGATTTCAATTTACCCAAGGGCTTCAACCTGAAGTATTCGGATGATCAGGGAAAAATCAGTCAGCCGATTGTGATTCATCGGGCATTGCTGGGCTCGCTGGAAAGATTTTTCGGAATATTGATTGAACATTACGGAGGGTTTTTTCCACTCTGGTTGGCACCGGTGCACGCCATTGTTATTCCCATTACCGAGAGAAACCTGGACTATGCCGGCAGTGTTTTTCAAAAAATGAAGCAAAGTCAGCTGAGGGTTGAACTGGACCAGCGCAGCGAAGGAGTGGGTAAAAAAATCAGAGACGCCGAATTGCAAAAAATACCCTATATCATCATTATCGGCGATGATGAGCAGGAGCAAAATAATATTAGTTTTAGAATCCATAAAAAAGGAGATCAAGGAAAAATTATGCTGGACAGTTTTATAACCGCGGTTAACAAGATTATCGGAGAAAAAGGTTTGCACCATGAAATATAAAAGACCCCGACCCCGCCAGAAACCCCATCGAATCAATCGAGAGATCAGAGCCATGAAAGTCAGGTTAATTGACGAGGAAAAGCAGCAGGTGGGAATCATTCCCATCGAAGAGGCACTTGAATACGCTAAAAAGAAAGAACTGGATCTGGTCGAAATCTCGCCCAATGCCGATCCACCTGTTTGCCGGATATTGAACTATGGGAAATTCCTGTATTCTTTACGGAAAAAAGCACATGAGGCTAAAAAACAGCAGAGAAAAATTCACATAAAAGAGATAAAGTTCACGCCGGCCATCGGAGATCATGACATGGAAGTCAAACTAAAAAAAATCAAGCAATTTCTTGAAGATGGCGACAAGATCAAAGTGACGATTTGGCTGAGGGGAAGACAGAAGCGGAAACCGGAAATGTTGGGAGTTATGACCAAGCGTATTATTGAAATTTTAAAAGATTTTTCTGAAATAGAATCAACGCCCAAAAATGAAAAGTTCAACTGTTCGATCCTTATCGGCCAAAAGAAAGGAGGAAAAGATGCCAAAACTAAAAACCCATAAGGGTGCGCAAAAACGATTTAAGATAACGGCAAATGGTAAAATAAAAAGACGAAAAGCATATGCATCACATATTCTTACCAAGAAAAATGCCAAGAGAAAAAGAAACTTAAAAAAAGCGACACTGGTTTCAAAAGAAGAATCCAAGAGAGTAAAAGAACTGTTGCCATATGGATAAAGGGAGGAAAAAATGCCACGCGTAACAAGAGGAAACCGAAAACTAATCAGACGGAAGAAGATTCTAAAAATGGCAAAAGGGTATTTCGGGGCGAGGAGAAAGAATTACCGAACCGCCAAGGAAGCAGTTGAAAGGGCCCTGACCTATTCATACCGGGATCGAAGAAATAAAAAAAGAGAGTTCCGAAGAATTTGGAATATCCGAATAAATGCTGCAGTCAGGGAATATGGACTGAACTATTCCCGGTTTATTAACGGGCTCAACAAGGCCAAAATCAGATTAAACCGGAAAATGCTGGCCAACCTGGCCGTATCCGAACCGGAAACCTTTAAGGAAATTGTGAAAAACGTAAAAACCTTCATATGATTAATGCATTAAAGAATGAGATTGAAGAAGCCCGAACCCGTTTTCTTGAAGACCTGAATCGAATTCAGTCACAAAATCAACTTGTTGAAGTAAAAGACAAGTATCTTAGCAGGAAAAAGGGGGTCATCACAGAATTTATGAAGCAGATGAAGGCACTGTCTCCTGAATATAAGCCCCAGGCCGGAAAAATGGTCAATAACTTCAAGCGGGAGGTGGAAAACCAATTCAATCAATTCCAGGATCGATTGGTTTCTGACAAAAAGAGTGATATCGATTATTCACTTCCCGAATATGATATCCCGGTCGGGAGTTCCCATCTGCTGTCCATTGTCAGAACCAGATTGGAAAATATTTTCCTAAAAATGGGTTATGAAATTGCCTATGGTCCAGAGGTTGAAACTGAATACCACAATTTTACGGCTCTCAACATACCGGAAGAACATCCTGCCCGTAATGAGCAGGATACTTTTTTCATCCAGGGCTTTTCC
>DAOVIP010000137.1 GCA_030671465.1 Candidatus Aminicenantota bacterium
CCCATTATAACAATGGAAATGGTTAGTAAAAGAATTTTCGCTTTCATAAATGGTCTCCTTATTGATCTGTTTAAATTACTACCATATTGATATTTGAAAATCAATATCTAGATGAAAAAATATTTTTCATGTTGATATCTGGTTTTAGGTCACATTGACATCGATTCTTGATTATAATAATATGGTTTCATGAAAATGTTCTCTCTGGGGGGCTGGTCGGGCAGCGGAAAGACCACCTTAATAATCCGATTGATTGCCTATTATAAAAAAAAGAATATGGCAGTTGGGGTGATTAAGAAGGTTGCCCATGATTGTTCCTTTCAGCCCCACGGCAAAGACTCATTCAGGTTTCTCCAAGCCGGAGCCGACAGTGTTTATCTGTCCAGTCAGAAGGAAATTATATCCATTAGGCCCAAACAAGCACATGAAGATGCCTGGCATCTGATCAAATCTGATTTGAAAGATCATGATTTTGTCTTGCTGGAAGGTTTAATTCTGGATCAGGTACCGGTAGCAGAGGTGTTTGATTCCAGAAGACATAAGCGTTTGAAATTCCCTTTGAAAAAGTTATCATTAATTATTTCTGATAAGCAGTTGCAGGAAAAGGTTCCCTGGTTTCATATGGATGATATAAACGGCATAGCCGAATATTTGGAGGAATATGCATATGAGTGAAAAAAAGGAAAGATCAATTGTGCTTAAAGTCAATGGCAGGGTAATTCCCATGAATCCCTTTGTGGATAACGTATTTACAAATGTCATTGATGGTTTGATTCAATCGCTGGATAAAATTCCCGACGATAAAAGCGAAATTGAAATTCTCATAAAGCAGTAAAAAAATTAACAGGGTTTGTTTTACCGGATCCTACTCTGGTTACCAATACCCCACTTCCATGCTTTCGTGACCCTGGCTTTCTTTTTAATCGTCATTTTCCCGGATTTTAGAACCACGTCATAAATGCCGGGGGAGGCTTTTCGGGTATCCCAGATGACCCGATGAATTCCCTTACTGTTTCGGAGCTTGAAGGATTTCATTTTATTCCCATCGGAATTGAAGATGGTGATTTCTATGGGTTTTGGTCTTTTATCTTTAAAGTAATAATAGATGACCAGACCATTGGGCTCATTGGGAGTGAACAGATGGCGGTCTCCCATGAGTCTGTGATTGCCCCAGTAGGCCTGTTGTGAATAATTTAATTTTGGTTTTGACTCAATATTGAAAAGATGAACTTTCTGATTCAATATGGCTTGATTTAATTCCCTCAAAGGAGAAATATCGGTAAGAAATGCACCCCTTCCGTAGGTCCCAACAATCAAATCATTTTCCCTGGGGTGAACCAGGAGATCTCTGACCGGTACCGGGGGAATGTTGTTCTTAAAGGCCACCCATTTTTTTCCTCCATTTATTGAAATATAAACACCAATGTCATTACCGATAAAGAGAATATCGGGATTGTCCCTATCTTCAAATATAACCGATACGGGATAATCCGGGAGATTTGCAGCAATATCTTCCCAGGTCTTTCCACCATCCCGGGTTCGATACACGTAGGGTTTGAATAGGTCATTGCGGTATCCGGATTTGGTGACATAAGCGGTTTCCAGATGGTTCCTGGAGGCAAAAACCCGGCTGACATAAATTTCATCGGGTGATTCCAGATCATTGATTTTTTTGGTGAACTCTTCCCAGGTCTTGCCATGATCCCGGGTCAGGTGAATCCTGCCGTCATCGGTTCCGACCCAGATGACTCCGGCCTTAATCGGGGACTCGGATATGGTGGTTATGGTGTTGTACATCATGTGGCCGCGGCCGGCAATTTTTTCCGGATCGTTATCGGTTAAATCAGGGCTGATTTCTTCCCAGCTATCCCCTTTGTTTAGCGAGCGAAGCAACATCTGGCCCCCGGTATAAATAATTTGAGTGTTATGGGGAGAGATTTCCAGTGGGGTGGTCCAGGTGAAGCGATAGGGAGGTCTACGGGGAGATGCCTTGGGCATGATATTGATTCGCTCACCGAATTTCTGGTCGACCCGGTGGTGGTTTCCGAACTGGGTGGTGGTATATAGCCAGCGGTTGTTCTGGGGATCTACCTTGGTATACATGCCATCCCACAACCCGGTTAAATGCCAATCCTCCAGGCCAATTTCTCCCCTCCGGCTGTTTGAAGCACAACGCCAGGCTTCATGATCCTGCAAACCCACGTAGATATTATAGGGCTGGGCCATATCCACTTCAACCTGATATATTTCGCCCAGTGGAATATGATACAGATGATCGGTGGTTTGTCCTCCATCAAATGTCTGGTATACCCCACCATCACTTCCGATCATCATGTGTCGGGAATCAATGGGATTTATCCAGAAGGTTCTGACATCACCGAACATGTTCAGAAAAAGGTGTTTGGGCGGCCAGCCCAGGTCTTTCCAGGTTTTTCCTCCATCAGTCGATGTATTCATGTGAACACTATTTATAAAAATGTTCTCCGGCTGATTCGGATCAATCCAGATTTGATTGAAAGAATCAGCTGCTTTACTGCCTACATTATCTGTCTCGGAGTTCATTTTTTCCCAGTTATGCCCGCTGTCCTTTGAACGATAGACTTCTCCGCCAATCAGTCTGTCAAAATAGGGATCTTTCATGGCATCGAATTCCGCATCCTGGTCATTTTTCAGCTCTTCACCGGGTTTGAAGTTAAGATTTTCAATGACTGCGTATATGATCTGGGCATTTTTTCGGTATAGATCAATTCCGATTCGGCCGATTTTCCCTGAAGGCAGACCATTTTTGAGTCTTATCCAATTTCTCCCACCATCCACGGTTTTGTAAATCCCGCTTTCCTTTCCTCCGGCTTCATAATGCCAGGGGGAACGCTGTTTTTCATAGGTGGCCGCATATAATACATCGGGATTGTTAAGATCCATGGCCATATCAATGACTCCTACCCTTTCGTTGATATACAGAACTTTCTCCCAGCTAAGCCCTCTATCAATTGTTTTATAGAGTCCTCTCTCCGGATTTTCAGAAAACAGGTGACCCATCACCGCCACATAGACTATGTCAGAATTTCCGGGATGGATAATGATCTTCGGAATGTGGTGCGAATGGATTAAGCCCATCAGTTGAAAAGTTTTTCCGGCATCCGTTGATCTGTAGATTCCATTGCCGGCATAGGCGGATCGCGTGTTTGAAGCATCACCGGTGCCCACCCAAACAATATCCGGATTGGATGGGTCCACACGTATTGAACCGATTGAATTGACCCCATATTGATCAAATATGGGCTTAAAAGTAGTGCCGTTATTGGTGGTTTTCCAAACCCCTCCGTTTCGGGCAGATACGTAAAAGGTGTATTTATGCTTTTCTCCAGGGGTTTCGGGCACATCAATATCTGAGATCCAGGCACCGGCCCGATAGGGACCCAGTTGTCGACATTGAAATATTTTCAACAGTTCTTCATTGAACAAGGTCTGGGTAAAATGGGGTTGAACAAAAAAGATTAATTTCAATAATATGGCTAAAATGAAATAAAACCACAGTGAAAATCCAGATTTTTGATTCATGTTTGACCTCCTTAACTTCGATTATAGTTTAAACCGGCTGATTGGGCAATTGTTTTTTCTTGGTTGATTGTGCTTTTTGATGACTTGACAATTTTCACTGAACAAATTAAGATCAAAATGGGCTTAAATTGAAATTATATGCCTCTCAGTGATGACCAAAAACCAAGAATTCAAAAATATCGATCAGATTTTTAAAAGAAATGTCTCCGGGCTTACCGATATTCTTTCAAAAAAAACTGCGGGCATTGCCGGACTGGGTGGTCTGGGATCCAATGTGGCGGTTTCTCTGGTTCGCTCCGGTCTGGGAAAACTCATTGTTGCTGACTATGACACGGTAGAGCTTTCCAATCTGAATCGACAATTTTATTTTCTTGAGGATATTGGGAAAAAAAAGACCGAGGCCCTGGCTGTCTATCTTAAAAAGATAAATCCCGGGTTGATACTGGATGCCCACTGGATCAAGCTAAACAGAAAAAATGTCTGCAAGGTCTTCAAAGGTGCAAACGTATTGATCGAAGCTTTTGATAAAGCAGAGGAGAAGGCCTGGTTGATTGAGACCTGGAGTGAATGCTTCCCGGAAAAACCGATAATCGTTGCCAGTGGCCTGGCCGGGTATGGAAAAACGGATCTGCTGAAAGTTGAACGGTCTGGCAACATTTTTATTTGTGGTGATGGTAAAAGTGACAGTAGTATGGGACTCAATGCAGCCAGAGTGGCCATAGTTGCCAACATCCAGGCAAATGTAGCCATTGAAATCCTGGCCAATGAGAAACTTCAAAAGGAGTCATGATGAAAGATAGTGTTTTCTTATTTCCAGGGCAGGGATCTCAGGTGGTCGGAATGGGGAAAGATCTTTACCGGGAGACCGAACTTGGAAAAAATGTATTCAAAAGGGTAGATGAGATCTTGGGGTATCATTTTTCAAGAATTTGTTTTGAAGGCCCAGAGGATGAGTTGAAGCTCACCTTCAATACCCAGCCGGCTCTATTAACGGTTTCATTTGTTTTGTGTTCCCTGCTGGGCTTGAAGCCATCTCTTGCAGCCGGGCACAGCCTTGGTGAGTACTCTGCCCTTCTGAGCAGCGGTTGTCTGGAGTTTGATGATGCTGTTTTGCTGGTCCATAGAAGAGGCAAGTATATGCAGGAGGCAGTACCGGTGGGCCGGGGAGCCATGGCCGCAGTTATTGGAGCGGATATTCAAAAGGTACAAGAAACCATTCAAGCGGTTGAAGGTGTGGTCAATTTGGCCAACTGGAACAGTTCGTCCCAATTCGTTCTGTCCGGTGACAAAAAGGCTGTTGAGCAAGCGGTGGAAAGAATCTCTGCCCCCAAGACGGTTTTTTTACCGGTATCTGCCCCCTTTCATTCTCAGTTGATGCTCCCGGCGGAACAAAAATTGTCTGTTGATCTGGATCACACAGAATTCAAGGATTTAAATTTTCCTGTGCTAAACAACGTTGAAGCCCAAGAAATGTATACTGGTGACCAGGCCCGTGAAGCATTAAAAAGGCAGGTTTCAAGACCGGTTTTATGGCATACATCAATGTTAAAATTTCTTCAAGATTATCAAATTAAAAAATTTGTTGAAATCGGTTCCGGAAAAGTATTATCCGGATTAATCATCAGAACTGCTCGAGAACTTGGGTATGAAATTGAAGTTCATAATATTCAAACTCTGGCCGATTTGAAAAATTTTAAGAAATCGTAGTCGATTTTTGCCAGAGTAAAAATCATTTATTAAAAAATAAAATCCTGGGATCAGGAGGATTAAGATGGATGTATCTCTCAAAGTGGCCCTCATTCAGCAGTGTGCCAAAACAGATATCCAGAGCAATATCCAGCGCGGGGTTGATTCTTTTAAAAAAGCGGCCCGGGAAGGAGCCCATCTCATCATTTTTCCGGAATTGGCATTTTCCCGTTTTTACCCCCAGCATCCGGCATCCGGCGATGTCAGTAAATTTGCCGAAACCATCCCAGGACCCACAGTTGATATCTTTTGTGACCTGGCCAGGGAATTTGGGGTGGTTGCGGTGTTGAATTTATTTGAACGGGATGGGAAAAAAACATTTGATTCTTCTCCGGTGATTGATGCAGATGGTTCGATGCTGGGAGTGACCCGCATGGCTCATATTTGTGATACTCCCTGTTTTCATGAACAGGGGTATTATCATCCGGGTGAGGGCAAGCCCTTGGTTTATGATACGGCTGTTGGCAGGATAGGCGTGGCCATTTGTTATGACCGTCATTTCCCTGAATATATGCGGCAGCTGGGATTGCTTAAAGCAGAA
>DAOVIP010000459.1 GCA_030671465.1 Candidatus Aminicenantota bacterium
AGATCCTTAAGTGAGTAAAAGTATTTTGGGAGCGCATCGGATTTTCCGGAAACAATCAGGCGAATGGAGGGAGAAATATACTTTTTATAAAAAAACAGGATCTTGATGGGGTGTTCGATCTGTTTATTGGGAGAAATCCGGCCCACAAAAATGATATTTTTGCGTTCGTCCTTGAAAAGATTTAAAAAAGCCTGGGTATAGGATTGGGAAAAATCATCCAGATTGATCATGATGGGAAACACCTGAATATTCTTAAAATCGTATTCCCGCAGTTCATCCGCATTGTATTTGGAATCCGCAATGACCAGATCAAAACTGTTGTTTAACCTTTTCAGTTGATTGCGGCCCTCCTGGGTGAATCTCACCAGCTCATCCGAAAAATCAATAAAAAAATGAGACGGAGTGATATTATGGTAGATCATGACTTTCTTTCCGCTCACCCGATGAAAAAAATCGGACAATTCCGAGGGAATGGCAAAATGAAGGATTTTAAGTGAACCCGGATCTTCACGGTAGTCCCGAAAGAAAACAGCCTTATCCCTCATGTTTTCATCGATGGAAAGGGCAATAATCCGGCTTTTAATTCCCTGACTCATTAAATATTCATGAAATCGGAGTGTGGAATTTCCAATGGCATCTCCATAATGAAATGCAGGCAAAAATTGTTCAATTTTCATTTTTTAATGGTCTTTTCAACACAATTTTTATAGATGTAATGCTTTACCAAGCGAGGGGTATTGATAATTTTATAAAATTTATCTAAAAACTTAAGGGTTGCTTTTTTATATTTCTTATCAATTAAAGGAAAGTTTTCATACAGTGAATATATCTCTTTCTTATGATTTTCAAAACGAACAAATATATGGTCAAATACAGCTGGGGGCTGGCAAAAACCCTGAAAGAATCGATCTTTGGTTGAAGTACTTTTTGCCCGTTCAGTGGGGACTGCATACAGGGTGTCCACAATCCCGGAAAAATCAAAATCATAGGGTACGCCCAGGCTTGCCCCCCCTGATGTTGGTATAATCCGTTTTACATTGTGATCTGCTATATATGACCAGTCTGTATTTCCAATCATAAATTGAAAAACCGATAAAAATGAACTCTGTTTGGAATCCAGGGTGTATAAAGTACTATCATCAATCTTTAAATATTTGCACTGGTTTCGAGCAGCCATCATCTCCACCGGTTCAATAAAAAACCCATATTTTTTTAGTTTTTTGTTTTTTCGGCCACTGTCAATATAAGTAACATGGACAAGTCTGACCCGAAAGCTCATTTCCGTAAACAGATTAAACAATCTATATGCCAGATACTCACGAAACAGATATTGTTGGTACAATTTTTTCTTATTCTGGCAATGGGTAACCATCTTTAATTTTTTTATCCCTTTAAAAATGGTATTTTTAACATCTTGTTTTTTAAACTTCAGCCTCAGGGGGGGAAAATTGCAGATTCTCGGATTTAACCTGAAAATGCCCCGGGTTCTCAGCAAAACATCTATAGTTATTTGATCACCGCTATTTTTTAGATAAATAATTTTGGCCGGGTGATAGGCCTTATTCTTTCCTCTGTCTTTGGATATGTTCCCAATATTACCCACAATCTGAACCTCTAAGATCTTATCATTCTCAAACAATAATTTTTTTGCTGGTGATTGACCGGGGAAAGTATAAGAATTCAAACAAAAAAATATTAAAATCAAAATAATCTTGCCCCAAAATCTTTTTTTTCCCATGGCTATATTGTAAAAAAAAAATGTAAATTAGTAAATATGAAAAATCATAGGGCAAGTTTGTTCAGTGAAAATATTTTTCATTGATATTGCTACGCATTAATGGTGTGGTACCGCGACCAGATGATTCAAAGACTTCATGTTCAAATATACCTTTGAC
>DAOVIP010000490.1 GCA_030671465.1 Candidatus Aminicenantota bacterium
GAAACCGGGAAATGTGCCACCTATAGCGGTAGGATCGGATTTTTCATACTGGATCGGTTGTCCGGCAATATCATTAAAACCAAAGAGGATCTGGAGATGGCTGAGGTGTTTTTTAGAAAGCGATTTTCTGACGGGGAGAAAAACTAAGTGCATACACCCAAGGTATTGTCAATCGGAACCCTGGGAAATTCAAAGATTGATATTGAAGCATCTGCCAGTAATGAATGGTGTTCCGGAATCTATTTTCAGCCCCGAAGCGGATCATCTCAATTATGCTCCAGTGATGGGATTGATATAAATGATATGGACTTCAAGGCTTATGATGCCTTGCTGGTATGGCATCAAGCTTTACCTGAACCGTTGCTCACCATCGTAAAAAAGGCGGTGCGGGTTAATCCTTCTCTGCTGATCATTGGCAATTCACATGGTTACAACAAAAGTATCTCAGAACTGTATCGATTTTATAAATTGAAAGTTCCTCAGCTATAGATGGATTTTTACTCCATGTGGGGTCCCTATTTTACCCAGAGATACCGGGATGTGTTTGGCATTGAAGCCCGCAAACGGAATATACTCTCGCTGGGTTCATTGAGGCATGATTATTTATACCGGCATTTCAGCTGGGACCAAAGTAAAACCAATGGAAAGGTTTTACTTATTCATGAGCCGGTTTCTTCAGAAGGCTGGAATGATCCGTCCCCTGAACCCATAGGGGATAACCGGGTTTCGGACACAATCATCGAGGCATTGGTAAAATATAAAATTCCCTTTGATTTTAAGATACATCCAAATTGGCCTGATTTTATTTCCAATACCGGAAGAAAAATGTGGAGGCCGCCAACGGATGTTAATGTGGTGGATATCTCCATTATTGATATGTTGAAATATGAAGCCATTATTGCCAGCTGGTCAAGCATTCAATTCGAAGCGCTATCCATGGGTATCCCGGTTATCAATATTCAATATACCTATCCCACCGTGAATCAGTCAGAATGGGGCCCTGGCAAGTATGGTTTGTTGAAGCCGATTCAACCGGATCAGATTCTACAGTGTTTGGATCAACCCAGATCGAGAAATAACCGGGCCGACAACCGTTTGTTGAATTTTTTCCTGGGCGATCTGGGAAAACTGAGTGAAACCTATTATCAATTTATGAAATCCAAACTTGACCTGCAATCCCGATTAAGCCGGAGGCTTATGAGGCTGACCAAAACCAGAATCCGGCAGGCCAAAACCCTTTCACTGAAAATAAAAAAATTTTTCAGGTAACAGGCCTGAACATTTTTCGAGAAAATGGGCGAGGATCAAAAATCATTAACCGGTGTGCTTTCCACCCTTGAAACGGAATTGAGTCAAGAGAATTTGGAAGACTTCCTGGCTGTTGCCAATCCCCTTTTGAGAACCCGGCCTGATCTCAATCTTATTGCCCGAAAAGCCAAAATTGGTCTGGGGATGGCGGATCAGGATACCTGGATTGATTTGTTTGAAAACTTTTGCCAACAGAAAAAGGTCTTTTTGGCTATCTGTTGTGCCCAAGCCATTTGGCTCCACTATGGAAATAGCGGGATCCACCAGCGGTATCTCGAGTTGGCGGAACAATACAATAAAAAACTTGA
>DAOVIP010000138.1 GCA_030671465.1 Candidatus Aminicenantota bacterium
GGTTTCCTTCATGTTATTGACAAGTTCTTTTACCGTTGAGGTTAAAGATGAGATCGGAGTGAGGGAATTCATGATTTCATGAGTTAAAATTCGAATCATTTTTTGCCATGCTTCCATTTCTTTCTCTTCCAGTTCACTGCGGATATTCTGCAGGGAAACCAGCTTATAACTTTCTCCCCTCATTCTGAATTCTGTGGCATGGATGACCAGTTGAAGCGGCTCTCCGGACTGATCGATTTTGACAAGAGACTTATCACCGGGTTTGAGCCGAAAAAACACTTCAACCAATTCCGGACTGAAGGATTTCAATGACTCAATGTTTTTAAGCTGCCGGTATTTTAACAGCCGTTTGGCTGCCCTATTGGCCAGGTCAACTGTGCCATCCGGCAGAAAAACAATCAAACCGATACCCACATGACGGACCATGGTCTGCAGGTATCGGTACTGTTCTTCCTTTTCGGTTCGGTACCGTTGAAAGTCCTTGAATATCCCGGACAGGACATTATTGAGTTCTTTGAATGAGGGACCGATGTGGGTGTCCGAGAATGACTGGGAAAAGTCCGCATACTTGACCGCTTCCAGGAAGCGGGCCAAATTCCGGTTGGTTTTCTCAATATAGAAAATCAGGCGGAATATCTGATAAATAACCGCGATTCCAACAACCAGATAGGTGGCATACAGGTCGGTTTTTATTACCAGATAAGTCAGCAGAAAGAGTCCGAGAGCGATTGAAATGATCCGCAATATAACCTGGAGCCTAAAATGTCTGATCCATTTCATGTGTCAGCAGGGGAACCGATGCCGGATGGGAATAGCCTGGTAATAGGCATCAGATCTTGTATTTTTTCATACGGCGGTAAAGGGATGTTCTGGTCAATCCCAGCTCCCTGGCCGCCTGGCTGATGTTTCCGTCGTGTTTTTCGATGGCCCGACTGATGGTTCGCTTTTCCATTTCATCCAGATTATAGTTCTGTGACCCATCCTCCCGGTCCCCGGTCCTATCTGATACGGGAGGAAAGAGAAAGTCATCCGGAGTTAAAACCGGGGATTCGCTCAGGATCACCGCCCTTTCGATGGCATGCTGCAATTCCCGGACATTACCCGGCCAATGATAGGATTTTAATTTTTTCAGAGTGGCATCGGAAATCTTCTTAATCGTTTTTTTGTATTTATGACAATACATTTTTAAATAGTATTCCAGCAACAATGGAATATCTTCAATCCGCTCCCTCAGTGGTGGTATGGTAATCTCCACTGTATTAATACGGTAAAGAAGGTCCTGACGAAATTCATTTTTGTCCACCAGCTTTTTTACAGGCATATTGGAGGCACAAATCAACCGGATATCAATGGGAATCGGTTTGTTGGAACCGAGGCGGATGACATAGCGGGTTTCAAGAACCCGAAGGATTTTGGACTGAAGTGCCAGAGACAGATTTCCGATTTCGTCCAGGAAAAGGGTTCCTCCCGAAGCCACCTCGAATCGCCCGGGGCGATCACTTTTTGCATCGGTAAAAGCACCTTTCACATGTCCGAAAAGCTCGCTCTCAAATAATGATTCACTGATGGCTCCCATATCCACACTGATAAAAACCTCATCGAATCGCTGTGAATTCCGGTGCAAGGCCCGGGCCACAAGCTCTTTTCCGGTTCCGTTTTCACCGAGGATCAATATATTTGCATCTGTCTTGGATACTTTATTTATGGTTTGAAAAACCTTTTCCATGGCACTGGAATGCCCAATGAATTCATGAAATGGTTGATCCATATCGGCACTGAGTTGCTTTTGGCGATAACGCAGATCCGCAATCTCCAGTCTGGATTTTCTGAGTTTTATAGCTGAAGAAAGTGTTGCCAGCAGTTTTTCATTCTGCCAGGGTTTCAGGATGAAATCTACAGCTCCGGCCTTGACCGCCCGAACCGCCATATCTACATCACCGAAGGCGGTGATAAGAACAACCACTGCAGAGGGATCTATGGTATATATTTTATCCAACCAATAAAATCCTTCCTGCCCACTGGTTACATCCAGAGTAAAATTCATATCCAATAAAATTACATCAAATGATTCGTTTCTTATCAATGCCGGTATTTTTTTGGGATCCTTTTCAGTAAACACCTGGGTGACATGTTTTTTTAAAAGTAAACCTGCTGCATGCAGTACATCTTCATCATCGTCAACAATCAGAATTTTCCCATAATTGTCATCCATTTTATATATCCTACAATAATTGATATACAATTTCCATGCCATATATAAAATTTCTGAAAAACCCCGATTTCCTCATTTGAATGCAGGCAGAATTCGACCATTCATCATTATCGGCCATTCGTCTCTGGCAAAATCTGTCTTTTAGATATGTTCGCTGCCGTACACCACTGTGTGAAAACGAACACATTTTCCCATTGGATTGAATCACATCTGATCCGCTCAGTTTGGATATCCCTGTTAATCAATACTTTGTATCTCTGATCAGGGTACTTTAGATATTGGCATTATACTTGCTGAGCATATTTTGGAGAATATCGAATGGGCATGGACAAAATAATTGAAAAGAAAAAATGGCCCCTGAAAAAGGTGGTTAAATACAGTACAGTTGGTCTGGCAATTTTCATGTTAGTTATACTGCTTATCAGCACCAGGGAATCTTCCCTTAACATAAAAAAAGAACGCATTACCATTTCCCCGGTCATCTACGGTCCTTTTCAAGAAGACATTCCGATTATTGGCAAAGTACTTCCCATCGACACCCGGTATCTGGATACCATTGAAGGCGGTGTGGTGGAAAAAATTTATATTGAGAATGGTACCATGGTGAAAACAGGGGATAAAATCCTGACATTGTCAAACACAGACCTTCTCATCAATATCATGAGAAGCGAGGCTGAAGTCAATCGGGCCAGCAATGATCTGCGTGCTACCAGACTATCACTGGAACAAAACAGATTAAGACTGGAAACCCAGCTGGTTGAAGTTGACTTCGAGCTCCAGAAACAGAAACGACTCTATGAGCGGAATAAAATCCTGTTTAAAGAAGATTTGATATCCAGAGGAGAATTTGAAAATATAAAAGATCAATACAATTATCTATTCAAAAAAAGACAGTTAATCAAGGAATCCCATGAGAAAGATCTTTACTTTCAAAAAGAACAAATAACCCAGCTGGAAAAATCCTTGCAGAGAATGCAGACAAATCTTGAACTGGTAAGGCAACGACAGGATAATCTGACCATTCAAGCACCCATTGATGGCCTGTTAACCTCCTTTAAAGCAGAAATCGGAGAATCAATGCCTTCGGGCGAGCGCATCGGGAAAGTAGATGTAATGGAGGGCTTTAAAGTCAGGGCAGAAATTGATGAACATTACCTCAGCCGCATCGAGACAGGCAAGATCGGAACATTCGAGTTTGCCGGGAAAAATCATTCCCTGATCACAACCAAAATCTATCAAGAAGTAAAAGATGGAAAGTTTGAAGTGAATTTGATTTTCAAAAATAGTGAACCCCCGGGTATTCGGCGGGGACAAACCCTGCATATTAAACTGGCTCTGAGTGAAACAAAAGATGCACTGCTGATAAGCCGGGGGGGGTTCTATCAATCAACAGGAGGGAACTGGGTATATCTGGTGGATCCGTCCGGACAGTTTGCCACCAAGAGAGACATTCAGCTTAACCGGCAAAACACCAGGTTCTTTGAGGTCACAAAAGGCCTTAAAAAAGGAGAAGAGGTGATTACGTCATCTTATGAGAATTTCGGAAATATAGAAAGATTAAACTTAAAATAGAAGGAGAGTGTTATGATTGAAACAAAGAATCTTGTAAAAATTTTTACCACCGAAGAAGTGGAGACATCTGCCCTCAATAAAGTGAACCTGATAATTAAAGAAGGTGAGTTTGTATCTATTATGGGTCCATCGGGATGTGGAAAATCCACATTATTAAACATTCTCGGGCTTTTAGACAATCCCACTGATGGTGAATATGAATTCTTGGGTGAGGATGTCACTCGATATTCAGAAAGACAGCGCGCACATCTGCGGAAAGGTAATCTTGGATTTGTTTTCCAGAGTTATAACCTGATTGATGAATTGACCGTGTTTGAGAATGTGGAACTCCCCATGCTTTACCTCAAAATTTCAGCATCTGAGCGAAAAAAGAAAGCCATGGAAGTTCTGGAAAGATTGCAATTGATTCCCCGGAAGAATCATTTTCCCCAGCAGTTATCCGGAGGTCAGCAGCAGCGGGTTGCGGTGGCCAGGGCCATTGTGGTCAAGCCAAAATTAATCCTGGCAGATGAGCCGACCGGGAATCTGGATTCGTCAAACGGAGAAGAGGTGATGAACCTGCTCAACCAGCTTCATGATGAAGGCACTACCATACTAATGGTCACCCATTCACCGGCTTATGCCGAATACAGTCAGAGAGTCATTCACCTTTTCGACGGCCATATTGTCACCGAAAACATCAACAAAGAATTTCATATATAATCCGGAGATTTATCGATGGATAGCAGAAAATGCAACCGAGGAGCTGGAGTAAGAAAGGGTGGAGGTTAGAACGATGATAAAAAGTTATCTTAAAATGGCATGGAGAAATATTTTCAGGCATAAGAAATATGCATTTGTCAACATTGCCGGGCTGGCAGTGGGTCTGACTGTTTTCATACTGGCTTTTTTATTTGTACAGCACGAACTGAGTTATGACAAATTCCATACAAATCACAAAAACATCTACAACATTCAGCAGCTAAAAAAAACCCAAAACAAGGAGGAAATCATACCCATGACCCCGCCCCCGCTGTCTGTCCATATCAGAAAGGATTTTCCCGAGATAAAAAATACCGTTCGTATCATCACAATCGGTGGGACCCTGTTTTATGGAAATACAAAGAAATTTTATGAAGACCAGGGGTATTATGCCGATGCCTCTTTTTTTAAAATTTTTAATTTCAGATTTTTATACGGGGATATCAAAACTGCCATGAATCATCCCGATTCGATCATCCTCACAGAAACACTGTCTAAAAAATACTTTTCTAACCAGAATCCGCTGGGAAAAACCCTCCGATATTTTAGAAAATACGATCTTAAAGTGACGGGAGTGGTCAAAGACCCGCCCACACATTCCCAATTTAAATTCACTTATATTCTTCCCTTCTCACTTTTAAAAAAAATAGATGAAGAAGCTGTTGACAGCTGGAAATGGGAAGTCTGCTACACCTATCTGCTAATGCAATCCAGTCACAATGCAGAGAACTTTACTGCAAAGGTCCAGGATTATTTAAGCCAATTTAGAAAAGATAAAACCGCTCAGTCCAGCCTATTTTTAATGCCTTTAACAAAAATTCACTTCCAGTCAGAATCGAGCTACCACATTTCATCCGATATGCCCATGGCCTTTATCCTCATTTTTTTGTTTTTGGGTATATTTGCGGTCATCATTGCCGGAATTAATTTTATGAATCTGTCAACCGCCATGTCTTCAATCCGTTCGCGGGAGGTTTTCGTCCGAAAGGTGGTGGGCTCCAATCAGTCCTCTCTTGTACTCCAATATCTGTGCGAATCCGTTTTGCTCGCCTTTATTTCTCTGGTGATGGCCATGTTTTTAACCGAGATTTTTCTTCCCGAATTTAAAAGATTGATAGGGGTCGAATTCGGCTTTCAAATAATAAAAAACTGGCAGCTCTTCGCACAAGTCTTGTTAATCACACTCCGGATCGGGATTCTTTCGGGAAGTTATCCTGCTTTTGTACTCTCATCTTTCAAACCGATTAGTGTATTAAAGGGGAAGTTGGAATTCAAATCCCCCAAGGGTACTTTGAGAAAAGTACTGGTGGTGTCACA
>DAOVIP010000270.1 GCA_030671465.1 Candidatus Aminicenantota bacterium
ATTTATCCCCATTAAATATTTATGCTGCCACAAAATAACTACAAGAGGTACCACCTGACTTTTCGTTACATACAAAATTTGCAAAATTCTATTCCGGTTTGGATAACTTGAATTCATCAACCAACTGGGTCAATTGATGGGCATGCAATGATAGCTGGCCGGCAGAGGAAGCAGATTGTTGAGCCACAATTGTGTTTTTTTGAGTTATTTTGTCTATTTCAGAGATAGCGTTAACTATTTGGGAAACCGCTTGAGCCTGTTGATTTGAGGCAGTAGAAATTTCAGTGATCAGATCGCTAACTTTTACAATTTCTTTAGAAATTTCTTCCAAAGATTTGGAGGTGTCTTCTACAATAGTGGTTCCCTGTTCCACTTTTTTGGAGGAGTCTTTAATTAATTCGTCTGTTTCTTTTGCTGCTTTAGCACTTTTAGCGGCAAGATTTCGCACCTCTTCAGCCACTACAGCAAACCCCTTTCCATGCTTTCCGGCACGAGCAGCTTCAACTGCTGCATTTAAGGCCAACAGATTTGTTTGAAAGGCGATTTCGTCAATTATTTTTATAATTTTTGATATGGCATTACTTGATTGGTTAATATCACTCATTGACGCCATCATTTCTTTTATTTTACCGTTGCCATCATCTGCCATGTTTCTTGCGTCACTACTTATGTTCTGGGCCTGGATGGCGTTCTTGGCATTTTGTTTTGTTTGCACACCAATTTCATGCATGGAACTGGTGATTTCTTCCAAGGCACTGGCCTGTCTGGTTGCTCCATCTGCAATACTGGTACTGGAATTTGAAACTTCGACCCCTTCAGAATTAACTTTTTCACTGTTTTGTTTTACCCGTTCCATTGATTTATTAAGTTGCTCTCCGGCAGAGTTAACACTTTCCTTGAATTTTTTAAATTCCCCCTTGAATTGTCCATCATAATCGCTCTCAATCCTTTTCGTTAAATCCTTGCGGGCAAGTTCATCCAAAACACTAATAACTTTGTCTATAGGAATAATGAATGAATTTATCAATTCATTCATGCGGACAATTATATTTTGAAAATCAACTCCGACAGATTTTGGATCAGCCTTGAAATGAATTTTTCCGTTAATAATATTGTTGGTAAATTCAATGATCCTCGTTTGAACTTGAACAATCAGGTTTGTTATCCCTCTTGCCTGGAGAAGGGTGAATATGATGAAAATAATCATAATCAGAAGAGAACCGCCCATCAGATACCAATACTGCCTTTTCGCCAGGGAAATATACTCCGTTGAGTCGTAGGCAAACAGAAGATGCCCCATGATTTTCTTGTGAATATCATGAAGTGAGACAATTCTCACATAATAATTCTTTTTTTCAAATTTCAAAATAGAGGATGATTCATTTTTCAGATGATATTTGGTATTAATATCCTTTTCTTTAAAAAGAGACCTGTTGCTGCTTACAACAAACCGATTGTTGTTGTTGGTAATTGCCACATCTGTACCAAGCATTGATTTTGTTTTTTCAACCACATCTTTCAGAGACATTCCCATTTCGGAAAAACCGACAAATTCTCCTTCTTTATCATATATTGGGGCAATAACCCAATACATGCTGTTTTGTTCATGGATTTCAAAACAAAAACTGTCTTCTTCACGTTGTATGGCTTTTTTAAAACAGTTTCCACCAGTATGTTTTTTTAAAGAGTCGGCAATTTTTGAGATTGCAAATCCTTCGGGGACAGAGGAAGCGAGGATCTCTCCTTTTTTATTCATCATCCTCCAAATCTTGATGGTTTGATTTGCATTTAGCAAAAAACCATCCATGGTCATTGTCAGCTCCTTGAATTTTTCACTGGAAAAAGATTCAAGAATATTGTCATCGCCGATTTGGGCATCAAGAAACCGGCCGATGTTGCCGGCTTCCTGTTTGAAAATTCGATCAAATACTTTTTTGGAAAGTTTTGTATTTTCACTGTTGGTAATAATTTGTTTCTGATTACCGAAATATTGATTAAAAAGCGAAATAACAACAGTAATCAGCATTAGTGGAGCAATAGTAATTAAAAGGATTCTCTTTTTAAGTGTCATATTTTATACCAGATAAAAAATCTATTATTTAAATTCTGAACATCCCTTTCCTTTAACATATTTTCTGTATTTTTTGGTTTCTTTAACAATTCCTGGGACACCTTTCCCAAGCCATTTTATTTTTTCAGCAGGAAGTCCCCATTTATATGATTGGATCGCAGCATTTAATCCTCGATAGCATTTAAGGGCGTTACAGTAAAAAATCATAGTCTTTCCAGCATCTGCAAATTTTTTAACAATCTCCTTTGTCAGTGTGTTTTTCGAATTACCAGGAACAGAATAATTATAGTTCTTGGATTCTCTAATTTGGCATTTGTTAAAAAGTGATATCGGGCGGGTATCAATAAAAACATAGTTTGGATTTTTTATGTACTTAATGGCTTCAGAAGGAAGTATGTATTTTAATCCAGGAGCAGGATCTCCGGGGGAAGAAATTGCCGGCCCCATGAATTTATCACTGTTGTATGTTTTAAATTCCGGATGAATACCACATCCATTCTTTGAAATATAGCAATCGGCGATTGCCAATGTTGAAAATGTCATTAACAGACATATTAAAAAAAAAATTTTCATTTTGCGACCTCCATGTCATTGATGGTTTTTAAAAAGATGTTAACTGAGATGTTAATTGAGTTTTTTGTTGATTTCAACAATTTTAATTAAGTGGAAAATAAGCATACAAAAAAAGATTGTTATTTGTTTGCAGGTTTATAACCATTCCATTGTATTGATCCATTGCACATACCTGAAAACTGTTTTTTGCCAAATCGATACCTAATGTACTAATCTTTTTCATAGACTCGTCCCCTTTTGAATTATTATTAGCTTAAAATAATTCTGGCACTTTAGATGCCGTTATAAAGGAAGCGGATCCATTCCATTAATTACAAAGCAGGTTTTGAATAAATTCTTTTGAAAATGTTCTCATCTCTCAATATTACCCAATTTATCCCCATTCAATATTTATGCTGCCACAAAATAACGGCATCTTAGGCACTGAAATCGAGATTTCTTTCCACTCTACCCTACCCACCAAATCATATTAAATACAACATGTTATCAGCCTCTGCACAAAAACCGGTCGTTTTGCTCAAGTTTATAACCGGGTAAACCGATCAGTGAATGTATAATAATAGTAGTGGGCGGTGAAAAACCAAAAATCGGGTGTTTTATGAAAAATTACAGGATCAGGACAGGAATTATTCTCGGTTTAATGGCGATGGTGCTTTTATTACCAAAATATGTAAAAAGTGTGGAAATCAACACTGAAGAACTGATCAATAATCCATTTGCCGGCATCGACGATCCAAAAGAGGAACCTGCATATGTTGGCGGAACGAAATATTCAAATTGCCAGCTAAAATCACACGAAAAATGGGACAAGGTATCCGAAAGACCATACTCCATGCTTGAGCAGTTCTTGAAGCCAGGATGGAAAAGATTCGCCAAAAACACTATTCAGGAAGACAACTTTGTTCAGTGTCTAAGGAAAATGGAAAGAAAT
>DAOVIP010000098.1 GCA_030671465.1 Candidatus Aminicenantota bacterium
ATCCGGCAACTGTTTTACCCGGGGTCAAGCCGGGCATGCCCGCTTATGAGGAGGAGTTATTCGGACCGGTGGCCGCGATTATACCGGTTAAGGATGAAACAGAAGCCATCCGCGTTGCCAATGATTCGGAATTCGGACTGGGCGCAGCCATTTTTACCCGAAATCTGAAAAGGGGCCGGCAAATGGCCGAGCAGGAAATCGAGGCCGGGAGCTGCTTCCTGAATACCTTTGTCCGATCAGATCCCCGGCTGCCTTTCGGAGGGGTCAAACAGAGCGGCTATGGGCGTGAATTGTCTCATTTCGGCATTAAAGAATTTGTCAATATAAAAACCATCTTCATCAAGTAAATTGATCGAAATCCCGAAACGACTTACCTTTTCCATAATTCACCTGCCAACCCATGTTAGTATGCCCGGCAGTCAAAAATCAAATCACCACAGAATTGACTTTTCCCAAGAAAAATGACATAAAAAATACATTCGATGTTTTGGGCAATAACAAAAGGAGTTTGATATGGAAAATGATATTGGCAAGTTGTTTTTAGAAAAAACAAAATTTCATAATCTGAGTGCCTCAGACCAGATGAAAGGGGTCCCCTCTCCTCCTTTGGAAATTGAAACCGATCCTGATCAACCCAGAATCGATCTCCCCAGGCCAGAATTCCAAACCGTGTCCGATATCAGTGTAAAAAGTGCGATCGAAAACCGTCAGAGCATTCGAAACTATTCAAAAATCTCCCTCACACTGGAGGAATTGTCCTTCCTGCTCTGGTGTACCCAGGGGGTCAAACACATATATCCGGGATCCGGAACCTTACGAACCGTGCCCTCTGCCGGTGCCCGCCATGCCCTGGAAACCTATTTACTGATTAACCAGGTCACACAATTGAATCCCGGACTTTACCGCTTCCTGGCCATTGATCACACCCTGGTGGAAATTAATTCGGATTTCCAAATTGCGGACAAAATCACTGCAGCCTGTCTGGGACAGACCTTTGTTAAAACCTGTGCGGCCACCTTTATCTGGACAGCAGTCCCCTACCGAATGAACTGGCGTTACAGTGAGAGGGGATATCGTTACCTGTTCCTGGATGCCGGTCATGTCTGTCAGAATCTCTATCTGAGTGCAGAAGCCATTCAGTGCGGAGTCTGTGCTATTGGCGCTTTTTCCGACGATGACCTGAACAAGATCCTGAAGTGTAATACGGAAAAACAGGTTGTTATCTATATTGCCACAGTGGGAAAGAAATAAGGCCAATTGTTGACATGACTGCCATGGGGAAGAAAATCACAAAAATTGTTCATTTAACTGTTTGACCGTCATTTCGGTATCCCGCTGAAAGGCTCTGACCATGGCCACATTTCCATGATTCAACCCGCCGATAGCCACAACCGGGATGGAAACAACTTTGATCACCTTTTCAACTGTATCCAATCCAACAGCCGGATAATCCTCTTTGGTGGGAGTTGAAAAAACCGGCCCAATGGCAATATAATCCGCCCCATCAGCCTGGGCCTGGAGTGCCTGTTCCAGCGAATGGGTGGAAAGGCCAATAATAAAATGATCGGGAAGGAGCATTCTGGCTTCATGAAT
Organism: Candidatus Aminicenantota bacterium; assembly: GCA_030671465.1. Classification (GTDB taxonomy): domain Bacteria; phylum Acidobacteriota; class Aminicenantia; order UBA2199; family UBA2199; genus CAZOWT01. The sequence continues at coordinate 1,594 of DAOVIP010000098.1, forward strand.
CGGAAGATCATCCTGTCCCAGATGAACGCCATCGGCCCTGGCCAAACGGGCAATATCAATGTGATCATTAACCATGAATCGGGTATTGGTTTGCCGGGTGATATTCCGGATTATTTTGGCTTTTTTCAAAATCGCCCTTTTATCTGAGCCTTTATCCCGGTACTGAATGATGCGAGCTCCGGCCTCACAGGCTCTTTTTGCTATTTCAACATGATTTGAACTGGTAATCACATAAGCGCCAAAATGGAGCTTTTCCACCGGCACTACCGGTCTTAATTTGTAATTCCCGGATAATCTTATAACATCGTCTATCAGGGAACGGTGGCTCCTAAAGGCTATAGCTGGCAATTGATCAAACGGATAAAACTGCACGGCATCGGAATCATCACCCGCCATTAACTCCCCCCTTACTTCAGCCAACCAATAACCGATCACCAATACCGATTTGTAAACCGGACTTTCACTCAGATAGACTCCCACCAGTCTCTTGATATCACCCTCCAGATTGGTCTCCTCTTTCAACTCTCGCAGACAACACTCCTCCGGGGCCTCCTCCATTTCAACATAACCGCCCGGTAAACACCAATCACCCTTTTTGGGATTTACCCTTCTCTTCACCAGCAGGACCTCACGGTTTTCATTGAAGTAAATCGCAGCAGTGGCCGGGATTGGATTTTCATACAGGGGATTCTGACATTGCGGGCAATAAAGCCGCTGGCAGCCTTCAATAAATTTTTTTGATAAAATATGCTGGCAGAAAGGGCAAAATCGCTTCGGTCTCATTCGTTCAGTCGACTGATTAATTCACTGGCGACCTTCTCTCCGGAAAGCAGCATGCCTCCAAAAATTGGCCCCATTCTGGGTGCACCTTTGGATGCATTGGCCGCCATGCCCGCTACATACAACCCGGGGAAAATCTCAACCGAATTCAACACGGTTAGTTCTTCCCCTTTATCGGCACACATGGACATTTCACCAACCACCTGACCCGTTTTGGTATCCAATTTTTCACCCAGTTTCCGGGTAATGAGAGAACACACCTCGGCCGAGTGCCCGGTACCGTCAACCACAAACTTCGACCGGATGGTTAATGGATCCACATGCAGAGAAATGGTTTCAACCGGTGACCAGTTTATGACCAGACCATTGATGTGTTTGCTATGTCGGGCATTTTTATCCAGCTCACTGCTTTCACTGAACATTACATCCACAACTTTTACCAGATTAAAAATTAGGGTGCCGGCTTTAACACATTTGGAGATCAAGGTGGAAGTTGATTCCACACTGTCCGCCACATAATAACCTTGGCTGTTTGGCTTATATCGAATATCCATCTTATCCAGCAGATGTAAGGCAGATTCCTGAACCACAATGTCATTGAACATCATTCCCCCGCCCCACATACCTCCCCCGGGTGAAAGTTTTGATTCAAAAATTGCCGATTTCACTCCAGATTCTCCCAGAATGGTCCCGCACAACAAATTGGAAGGACCGGCCCCCACCAGAGCAACATCAAGTTCCAATGCCAGCAGCAATTTTTGAAAATAATTTTCAATGATGGCCTGCGAGATTTTGATATCATCAATATTCATGGTTGACTCCTTGTTGTGGTCAATAACTTTTTATTTAAGTCCGTCGCTCAACTCAAACTTCAGCATTTTAATAGTTTATGACAGATTTGGATAAAACACAAGCATGAGTTCAGTATATTTCCAGGCGCTTATCTGAGTGAATTGAATCTTTTCTTGACAACAGATTTTTCCCGGGTACAATGAAAAAAGACATGCCTTTTAAAGTCAAAAAAAAAGAATTGAATAACCGTTTTTTCAATGTTTTTGAAAACAACCGACTGGCATTCGGTTTTACAGAGAAGGAATTCTCTCTCAAAGATCTGGGCGAATATTTCAATAAGTTTTCGGTTATCCAGCTGAAGCAGATCCATTCCAATATCATACTGTATTCAGACCAAATAAAACCGGGAACTTCCGGTGATGGAATAATCCTGAATCATCGAGATCACCTTGGATTGATAAAAACCGCGGATTGTATTCCTCTAACCTTCTGGGACCAAAATTATCAGATGGGGGGGATAGTCCATATAGGTTGGAGGGGATTATACCAAAGAATTGAAACCAGACTCCTGCAGATCCTGAGCAACACCCAGACAAAAAAGGAAAACCTGTGGTTTCATATCGGTCCGGCAATCGAACAGAATTGTTACCCGGTAGGATCTGAAATCCATGCATTATTCAACAACCATTCATTCCGAGATCAGGCATTTTCAAGAAATAGCAAGGGCCAACTGCATTTGGATTTAAAAAAGGCATTAACCCAATCATTATTCGATTCTGGGGTGGCACCCCAACGGATTATTGATTCAAGAATATGCAATTTTTGCGAACAGAACCGTTTCCCTTCATTCCGAAGAGATGGACAGTCAAAAAAGCGAATCTATAATTTTCTGCTACTTAAATAAAAGTCCGGATATTCCCGATTCATTTGACATTTACCCCGGTTTGTATTATTTTTCTCTATTGAGGAAAGATGACATGAAGTTTAGCTATCGATTGGTTTTTCTTTTAATTATTCTAAGCCTGTATTTTCCCAAAATGCTCAACGCTTCTGATTCACCCCAAGAATTCCCGCCGGTCAAAATGAAATTTATCAACAATTCCCGTTTCCCCATTTCCATCCACCTATACAGCCAAGAATCATTGATAAACGCCCATTTTCTCAAACCCAAAAAAATCCACGAATTTGAAATTGATCACGCCGTAGTCATTCAACTGGAATATGCCCCGTCGCCATATAAAACCATTTTGAAATCCATTAATTCGGAAAATGAACTTTCCAGGATAATCACCTTTTCCAATGACGGTGAACATGTGAGGATCAAGGAAAAGTTCATTTATAAAAAAAATGCCAAGATAAAACCCCAGAAAAAAAAGAAAAACACAGACAAAGAGGAAAAATCCGATTAGAACCGGTATTCAAATCAGGATGATTATCAATGCCCAATATCATTTTTAATTCATACTGTAACCGAAATTGCATTTACTGTTTTGCCAAAAAAAAAAATGAAGGATCTTATAAACAGCTGTCCCTGGATAACCTGGTCATTATCTGTGATTTCCTGGAAAAATCCAATATCAAGAATGTAACAGTACTGGGTGGGGAACCCACGCTTCATCCTGAATTTACCCTGTTTCTGCAATATATTACCTCCAGGGGATTCAACATTACCGTATTTTCCAACGGGATGATAAAAGCGGGTGTGGTTGATGGTATCAAGGAAATCATCGATGAATGGGAATTGGATTTCATTAAACTGAGATTAATTGTCAATATGAATGAGCCAAAATACCAAACACCCCAAGAAATAAAAATGCAGAAAAACACCTTTAAAAAATTAAACAAGTACTGCGGATTATCCTTTAATATTTTCGAAGAAAGCTGTAACCTGGAATTTCTGACGGATTTGATACAGAAATTCCAGCTCATGCCCCAAATCCGCCTGGGCCTGGCAGCACCCATCGTTGGGAGAGAAAATAAATTTCTCCCCCTGAACAGTTATCCCCATATTGCCAAAAAAATTTTGAGCCTCTCTGATCGCTGCCAAAAAGATTCTATTAAATTCGGGTTCGATTGTGGTTTTCCCCTGTGTATCTTTTCCGATGAGGCCATCGGGAAACTGTATAAAAATAAGGTTGGTCTATTATTCGTTTGTGATCCTGTTTTGGATATAGATCCGGATCTGAATGTCATCTATTGTTATCCACTGTCTGAATACATTAGCTTGAAACTAACAGATTTCAAATCGGTCTCCCAAATATACAACCATTTTGAAACCTTAACCTCAAAAGAGAACCATCAGAAGGGAATTTACCCTGAATGTAAAAACTGCCCGTACCGGAAAAGCGGAAGTTGCGACGGTGGTTGTAAGGGACACTATCTGTCCGGCAATCCCTCCTCCGCGAAATCGGTATTGTGAGTGAACGGCATGAGAAACCTCACCATCATTTTCAAGCCCACGGACCGATGCAATGCCAGCTGTTTATATTGTTCTGCCTATAATCAGGATGACCTCCGTAAAATAATGAGTATCGACACGTTGAAAAAGATGTTTGAACGGTTGGAAGAATGGGCAGCCACTTCAAAACAACTGGAAGACATAAAGATAATCTGGCATGGAGGGGAACCTACCTTAATGCCCATGGAATTTTTCTCCAAGGCCATTGAATTGGAAGACCGGATCCGGAGAACATACCAGCTTCCCATTCAAAACCTGATCCAGAGCAACCTGTTAAATTTGAATGAGGAAATGGTTAAAATGCTTAAAGTCCTGCTTACCGATGAAAACGGAAATATCGGAAGAATCGGTACTTCATATGATCCCTTTCCCAACATCAGGATTGCCAAAAACAATGATTACAACACCCTATGGGAGCAATCTATACGGCTTCTGAAAAAGGAGAATATTCCCTTTGGTATTCTTTTTGTGGTTCACAAACTTGCCCTGAAAAAATTTGATTATATAATGGATTTGTTTTCAAACCGGTTTCCAGGGATCGGGATCCGATTTAATCCTCTATACCGGGAAGGAAGGGCCCTGATCGGGGATAAATGCCGGGAATTGTATATTACCCCGGTAGAGTGGGGAGACTTTCTAATCCGATTATATCGGCAGTGGGAAAAACTGGATAAGAAACCCCGCTGGGTACCATTGAAAGAAATTGATGACTTTCATCTCCATGGTTCTTCACGACTAAGCTGTGATTTTTCCGGAAGGTGCGCCACCACCCATCTGGGAATTGATACCGACGGTACCCTGTACAGCTGTGGCAGAGGGATAGACCGAAAATATGAACAGTACGGGAATATCCGTGAAAACAGCTTTCAGGATATTGTATTGAATCCCGCCAGGCAAAGAATGCTGAATCGTACTACCTATTTGCTGCATACCCACTGTAAAGGCTGTAAATGGTGGAATTATTGCCATGGGGGCTGCCCGATGGATGCCGCTATTAATTATCACAGTATATATAAAAAAACGAATTTTTGTGTGTCCAGAAAGAAATTTTTCAATACCATATATGAGGTGCCCAGAAATGTCGACTAAGCAGAGCAATTTCGAGGGGAAATTTTTTGTGCTCAGGGAATCCAGTTTGTTTGATTTTCCATTGGTAAAAAAAATAGTATTTATCAATGACAATATCCAGTTGATCAATGCCATGAATGAAAAGTATGGGGAAAAGATCGTGCAAATTAACTTCACCGGGGAAATTAACGAATCACTGGAGATAAAGAATGTGGACAAACAACTGGTTAAAATCTTTCCCCAAAACAAAAAAGCAATCATCAAAATATCAAAACCCCTGAAAGAAAAAAAATTTTTGATTTGTCCCGACTATCCAATCAGCAAACTGGAAGATATCTCAATGATCTCTTCAATGGGTTTAACC
>DAOVIP010000434.1 GCA_030671465.1 Candidatus Aminicenantota bacterium
AAAAAGTTATTATGAAAAAGCAAAAACTGGTTATTGTGGAATCACCGGCCAAATCCAATACCATTTCCAAATACTTGGGTGATGATTTTGTGGTAAGTTCATCAATGGGACATGTACGTGATTTGAACCCCAATATTCTCAGTATTGATGTTGATGACAACTATCGCCCTCATTATGAGGAACTAAAGGAAAAAAAACAGATTATTCAAAAACTGAAGAGCCTTTCAAAAAAAAGTGAGATGGTTTTGCTGGCACCGGATCCTGATCGTGAGGGAGAGGCCATTGCTTTTCACTTGAGAGAAATACTGAAACACAGTAATGAAAATATTTACCGGATTATTTTTTATGAAATTACTCCGGGAGCAATATTAGATGCCCTGAAAAATCCAGCTAAGATTGATCTGGATAAGGTCAATTCCCAACAGATGAGAAGAGTACTGGACCGTTTGGCAGGATATAAAATCAGCCCTGTATTACAAAAAAAAATGGGTGGCCCCCTATCTGCCGGTCGTGTGCAGTCAATTACTTTGAAGTTAATTGTTGAACGAGAAAAAAGCATTATGGAATTTGTTTCTGAAGAGTTTTGGTCAATTATTGCCAAATTGGAAGGCAGTAAAAAGCCGCAAATAGAAGCAAAATTGGAAAAGTATGAGGGGAAAAAACTAAAAATTTCCAATAAGAACCAAAGTGATGAAATACTGGAAAATCTGAAAGCTGAGAAATTTATTCTTAAAAGCATAAAAAAGCGGATAAAAGAAACCAGACCCTTACCTCCACTGATCACCTCAACACTTCAGCAGGAAGCTTACAAGCAGTTCAAATTCCCGGTCAAAAAAACAATGAAAGTTGCTCAAGAATTATATGAGGGACTGTCCTTGATAGACGGGGAACGATTTGGCCTGATTACTTATATGAGAACGGATTCATACCGAATTGCCAATGATGCCCGAATGGCTGCCAAGGAGTTTATCACCTCAGAGATTGGAAACGATCTTTATACTGAGAAACCCCATTTGTTTGGAAAAAAGACAAAAAGTCAAGATGCTCATGAAGCCATCAGACCGACATTGCCACTCAGAAAGCCAAATTCGCTAAAACAGTTTTTGAGTGACGCCCAATTTAAAATATACAGACTAATTTGGAATCGATTTTTAGCTTCTCAAATGAAGGAAGCCAGAATCGAAGTTACCCAATATGTCATTGAAAATGGAAAATATGTTTTCTTGGTATCAGGGGAAATTGTCAAATTTCCTGGATTTTTTGAGATAATGGGCAACCAGAATAATGCTTTGGAATTACCGGATCTGAAGGAAGGGGAAGAGCTGTCTTTGATTCAATTAATACCCAAACAGAATTTCACCAAACCACCGGCCCGATATACGGAAGCCACATTGGTCAAAACCTTGGAAGATAAAGGAATCGGACGGCCTTCTACTTATGCGAAAATTATTGATACCTTAGGGAAAAGAGAATATGTTTTCCGCGAGAACAGAAAATTTGTTCCCACCCTACTGGGTTGGAATGTGGTTGTATTTTTGGAGAAAAAGTTTAAGGATATGATGAATTATAATTTTACTGCTGAACTGGAGACCCAGTTAGATTTGGTGTCCGAGGGTAAGTTGGACTGGATCGAAGGAATAGACCGGTATTATAAAAAACTGGCATTTGAACTAGAGGGTGTTAAGGATTTGAAAAAATCTGACCTGTATTTGGAAAAAAAATGCCCGAAATGTGGAAAAGAATTACTTTTAAAATATTCATACAAGACCAGAGGTTGGTTTGTCGGCTGTACCGGGTATCCGGCATGCAAATATACTGAGCGGATAAATAGTGAAGAAAAAACCGTGAAGACAGAGGAAATATTGGATATGAAATGCCCACGACCCGAATGTGGACAACCCCTTATAAAAAGGTATTCGTCAAAAACCCGAAGTTACTTCATTGGTTGTTCTGGTTATCCTCGGTGCAATTACATTGAAACCGTGAAAGAAGACCTGGGTAATTGTCCACAATGTGATAGGCCATTAACCAGAAAGTTTTCCAGGAAAACCAGAAGGTATTTCATTGGCTGTACCGGATATCCTGATTGTAAGTATATTGAAAAAAAAACAAAGAATGAATAGAAAAGTTTCCATCATTGGAGGGGGGTTG
>DAOVIP010000240.1 GCA_030671465.1 Candidatus Aminicenantota bacterium
ACCCTGTGGATCGGCGGCGTGGTGGGGCTGATCGGCTGGGCCTGGCTGGATCTGCTCTATCAACTGGAACCCACCAGTCAAACCGGTGCCCAGTTGTTCAAGGATATTGATGAATCCACTCCCCCTGCTGACAGCCCACCTCCCAGCATCTGGAACGGTCCCCCACCCCCGGAATAAGAGCAAAAGTAGAATTAATTTTTTTATTATTCTTGGATTGTTCTTTGCTGAAACCGACTCCCTGGTTTTTCACCCAAAAAACCTTGGTACCGGCTGGTTCAAATTGGAAAATATCTCTTAAAAATCCAGGAAAACCTTTTTTGAAAAAATGATGTATAATAAATGACATAGCTTTATATTTTTGATACCTGTTTTCTGTATAAGAGGAGGTAAAATGAATAACATGAGCCTTAAGATTTTTATTCCTGCCTTGATGATAACCATGTTATTGGCTGCCGGAATGGCTTACGGGCAGACCAAGTTGCTGCGCTTCCCGGATATTCATGGCAATGAAGTGGTGTTCTGTTACGGGGGCGATTTGTGGAAGGCTTCCGTTTCAGGAGGTTTGGCCACCCGCCTGACCGCGCACCCGGGACAGGAGTTGTTTCCCAAATTCTCACCGGATGGAAAATGGATTGCCTTTACCGGCCAGTACGATGGCGATGAACAGGTATATGTGATTCCTTCAACCGGAGGAGTTCCAAAACAGCTCACCTATTATCCGGCCCGGGGCCCGATGGCACCGCGCTGGGGTTATGACAACCAGGTATACGGCTGGACACCGGATGGAAAAAAAGTATTGATTCGGTCTCTGCGGGATGCCAATGGCGGGAGTGTAGAAACTGCCCTTTATACCGTCAGCTACAAGGGAGGATTGCCGGATAAATTGGTCATGCCGTCATCCGGTGCCGGAGATTTTTCACCGGATGGAACCTGGATGGTTTATTCTCCGTTGTGCCGGGATTTTCGTACCTGGAAACGCTATCAGGGCGGCTGGGCCCAGGATCTGTATATTTTCAATTTGCAAACTTATGAAGCCAAAAAGATTGCGGAAAGTAAACGCAGTGAACGGGATCCCATGTGGATCGGAAAGAGAATTTACTTTTCCTCGGACCGGGACGGAACCCTGAATCTATTCGGGTATAATCCGGCTGACCGGACCGTGACCCAGTTGACCCAAAACAAAAAATGGGATGTACGTTGGCCCTCCTCTGATAACCTGAACCGGATTGTCTATGAGTTGAATGGAGAGCTGAATATTTATGATGTTCAAAAAAATACCAATCGTAAAATAAGCATAACCGTACCCAATGACGGGATCGCCATGCGGCCCTCCCGTTATCCGGCCTATAAGAACATTGAAGATTATGAACTGTCACCCAAAGGCGAACGCGCCCTCTTTGTGGCCCGGGGTGATATCTTCACCCTGCCCATAAAAGAAGGACCCACCCGCAATTTAACCAATACATCCAATGCCCATGACAAATGGGCCCGCTGGTCACCGGATGGTGCTCGTATCGCCTTTATCTCAGATATGAGCGGTGAAGACCAGGTATATCTGATCACTCAGGATGGAAGCAGCCAGCCCGAACAACTGACCGATCAATTCAAGGTCATGCTCTATGCCCCGGCCTGGTCACCGGATGGAAAGCGGCTGGCTTTTTCCGATAAGGACGGCAAACTCTATGTGCTGACCATTACCGATCGCCAGGTGGTGGAAATTGCGGATGATCGGTATGGTGGTATATTTGATTATCGCTGGTCACCAAATGGGGGCCATATCGCCTTTTCCATGGACAATCAAAACGATTACCGTTCATTGTATGTCTGGAGTGTGACGGACGGAAAATGACACCGAATTACCGGTGAATACTTCAATGAATACAATCCGACCTGGGATCCCACGGGCAACTACCTCTATTATCTTGCCGACCGGGAATTCGCACCTCAAATCAGTTCCTGGGAGTGGAATTTTGCCGGTAATCGGGAAACCGGAATCTTTGCTCTGGCCCTGCGAAAAAATGTGAAACATCCCCTTCCTTCCCGGAGCGATGAGGTGACCGGTGGTAGCCTGAAAAGTGATTCTGAGAAACTGAAGAAAAAAAGCAAAAAGACGAGTCCGGCCGACAGCCCATACCTGACCATTGATTATGCAGGACTGGCCAACCGGGTTATCCGGATTCCGATAGAATCCGATAATATCTCCGGTCTTGAGATTACGGATGGTTATGTGATCTACCTGACCCGGGGTGCCTTTTTTTACGGCCGGAAAAGCGATAAAAAATCCGGACTCCACATTTTTTCCCTGAAGGATCGAAAAACATCCCTGCTAGTGGATGGGGTATCCGGATATGCGTTCTCCCTTGACGGCAAAAAAGTTCTGCTCCGTCAGAATAAATCCTATCATGTGATGGATGTCAAACCCAAGGCCAAGGATAAAAAATCCATATCCACCAAAAGCATGATGGTGGATCGTATTCCGGCCCAGGAATGGGCAGCCATATTCCGGGAAGTATGGCGGCGCTACCGGGACTTTTTTTATGTCAAGAACATGCATGGAAACGATTGGAAGGCCATTGGCGATCAATACAGTGGTTGGCTGAAACATGTTGCCCATCGCTCGGACCTGAATTATGTACTCGGTGAAATGGTTGCCGAGCTGAGTGCCGGACACTGTTATATTCAGGGTGGTGATTTTGAGATTCCGGAGCGGCCCCGGGTGGGACTTCCCGGAGCCCGGTTTGCCCTGGACGAAAACACCGGCCGCTACCGAATCATGCAAATCTTTCAGGGTGACAACCAGGAGGCCAGATACCGGGCCCCTCTTACTGAAGTCGGCATTGATCTGAATGTCAATGATTATGTGCTGGCCATTGATGGTGAGGAACTCCGGGCCAATGACAATCCCTACCGGTTGTTGCGGTACAAGACCGATCCGATCACACTGACCGTGAATGGCACACCCACACTGGCCGGGGCCCGCAAGGTCACCTACCGGCCCGTATTCAGCGAAGCCAAATTGCTCTATCATGCCTGGATTTCACACAATCGGAAGAAAGTCGATCAGATGACTGAAGGACGGGTGGGGTATATCCACCTGCCGGATATGGGGGGGGATGGAATCTATGAGTTCATCAAGTGGTATTATCCTCAAATTCGAAAGGAGGCACTCATCATTGATGTGAGATCCAATGGCGGCGGTAATGTTTCCCAGATGATCATCGAGCGCCTGGATACCAAATTGCTGGGTACCCGTTTCGGAAATGCCGGAAATGAACCCATTACCTATCCCTATTCGGTTTTTTACGGCCATTTGGTTTGTCTGATCAATGAGACCTCGGCATCGGACGGGGATATATTCCCCCATTATTTCCGTGAGTCAGGTCTGGGACCCCTGATCGGCAAGCGGACCTGGGGGGGTGTTGTGGGTATATCCGGCCGTGGCCCTCTCATCGATGGCGGACTGGTCTATGTGCCGCTGCGGGGAACCAATAATATCAAAGGTGAGTGGATTATCGAAGGTCATGGGGTTGATCCAGATATTGAAGTAGAAAATGATCCCCAATCCATCTTGCAGGGAAGAGATCCCCAGCTGGAAAGAGGTATCAGCGAAGTCCTGAAAAAGATCGAGCAGAATCCCCGCCGGCTACCCAAGAGACCGGCTGATCCGGTGAAAACCAAATAGTGAAATTAACTGGCTTTACCCTGCCCGCTCCCCAGCCTGGATATGAGCAGGGCTTTGGATTCGGCGAACAGTTCCACAAAAGAAATGTAAATCATGACCCCGGCTGAAAATCCCAGTGAAACCGAGAGTAATTTGGTGTTGGTTTTAATCCGCTTCCTGTTGGGTTGAATCAAACGGATTGGCTCCGGACTGCCTGCCGGAAAGCTCCCGGTCAATCATATACAGCATTTGACCCTTTTCGCCGGCTAAATTAAGCTTGTCGATGATCTCTCCAACCGAG
>DAOVIP010000233.1 GCA_030671465.1 Candidatus Aminicenantota bacterium
CCTTTTTTAATATCATATATATAGTCATTGCCATGAAAATCACTGGGTATTTTATCTATAAAACCCACCCGCTTCAGCTCATCCAAATCTATTGGATTTCGACCATACCTCGCTTTATATAACTGAATTTTCTGTTCCAATAGCTTTTTATCCAATTCAAATTTAATCTGATAGAGATGGAATATGGCAGCATCCTTCTCCAACTGGGTTTTGGCATGCTTGAATATCTCTGTCCACAGTTCATGGGCCAGGGCTAAATCATCTCTGATATAAACCATGTGCGCCCTCCTTCTTGTTAATAAAGAGGGCGCATCCGGATTCTGACTGGCCTTCAAATAATACGATTCAGCCAACTTATAATCCTTAAGAAACTTATAGGCATAATAACCCGATTCATAATCAAAAATCCATTCGTGGTTCATATTTCGGGATCCCTTTTGCAACAATCTGATAGCCATCTTATATTCCCTGGCTTCCAAAGCCATTATAATGGCACCATAATAATAAGCTGATCTATATTGCGTATTCAAATCGGTAATCACATTGAAAATATCCTCAATATAGTCAAAACGGTTGGTAAGATTCAAGGTTGAATAAAACTGAATAGACCATATAAACAACATATCGGCCACCAAATTTGTATTTCCAAATGATAAAATCTTCAAGGTGTTACTGGAGGGAAGTGAGATAAATGTCTCCTTTTCCGCAAAATAATCAATCCGGGTATCATAACTGAATTGTAAAAATCCCGATAAAATGATCAGCACTCCAAATACAAACCACCATTTTGGACTCATCACTTAAATTCTCTTTTGTTAAATATCAAAATTCCCAGTATGAGTAAAGCTGCAATATATAGAATTCCATAAATAACGGAAACGAATACAATTTGCAAGTCGATTTTCATATTCATAACAATCTGATCCCTTAGATTGAACTTTTCCAGATTGGGAAGAATATAATAAAAAAAATGAGCAATCACCTTGAAAACAGGCTCTACCAACTTGTATTTAAACTCATTAAACGTCCATAAGACATGACCCACCAAATAAATGATGATGGTAAAAATTGAAGAGAGAATTGGTGTGGAAAAAGACGAAAAAACCAGTGAAATTGAAGTGATGATTAACAGCTCCAAATACAACAGACCAAAATAAATAAGAATTCGCCAATCAAATTCTCCGGTTGAGATAAAAAGAAATAAGAAGAAAACAGTTCCCATGGAAACCAAGGCAACCAGAAGCGTATAGGCCAGCCCTAAAAATTTTCCCACGATAAAATCGGATCTGGAAATGGGTTTACTGAGGATATTATATATGGTTTTTTTATCAAGCTCTTTGTATATAAGATTTGTACCAGCAAAAATAGCGATCAAAACACTGAAAAAATTAATGGACGCCAATCCGACATTCTTCAAAACTTTTGTGGCATCACCAAGAGTTAATAGGCCAACCAATCGGGAACTAAGGGCAAAAACAATTCCAAATACCAATAACAAATAAAAAATTTTATTCCGAACAGCTTCTTTAAAAGTGTTAACAGCAATTGCCCAAAGCTTCATTATTTAATTTCCCTTAAAAAGATATCCTCAAGAGTCATTTTTGTGGGAGTTACCGAAATAATTTTTCCCCTATTTAAAATGACAAATTCAATTACCCTGTTCAGCTCATCAATTTCCGGACTTCTGATGATATAATTTTCTTCCTTGCACTCAAAACTCAAATTGTTGGCTCTGATTCGGCTTTCATCAATATTCGAAAAAATGAGTTCATAATATTGAACACTGTGGGAGACCAATTCCGAGAGTTTTCCTTCTTTGATAATCTCCCCATTAAATATAATTCCAACCTTATCTGCTATTAATTCCATATCCTGAAGGATATGAGAAGAAAAAAATACAGTCTTCCCCTTCTTTTTCAAGGCAATAATAATATTCCTTAATTCCTTGCGCCCAATCGGATCAAGGCCTGAAAAGGGTTCATCTAAAATAACGATATCCGGGTCATTTATCAAGGCCTGAGCAAAACCAATTCGCTGAATCATGCCCCTTGAAAAGTTTTTTAACTTCACATTTTCCTTTCCATCCAATCCCACCATGGGAATCAAATTCTTTATAACTTCTGAGGACTTTTTCGATGGAATCGAAAAGAGTCTTGCAGAGAAAAGGAGTAACTCCCCAGCCGTTAGGTAATCATAGAAAGTGGGATTTTCAGGTAAGAATCCCAGTTTTTGTCTTATCTCTGGACTATGAGCTGGCCTATTATTGATCAAAATATTTCCGTAATCGGGAAATATTAATCCAAGAATACATTTGATGGTGGTGGTTTTTCCGGCGCCATTGGGACCCAGAAAACCATATATTTCACCTCTCTCGACATTCATATTGATAGATTTGAGGATGTCATACTTTTTCAAAAAAAAATTAGATGAAAACGACTTTTTTAAATTTGTTATCTCTAAAGCCTTCATATGATTTATTGTGCTATATTTTTAATTTTTGTCTGGGCTGCAGCCAATCTGGCAATAGGTACTCGATAGGGAGAACATGAAACATAATCCATCTGGTTATTCACACAAAACTCAACTGATTTCGGTTCACCTCCATGTTCTCCGCAAATACCAACTTTTAGATCCTTTCTTACCGATCTTCCCTTTTTAATTGCAATTTTAATTAATTCGCCGACTCCAGTTTGATCCAAAATTTGAAAGGGGTCTTCGGTCAATATTTTTCTTCTCAAATATTCCTTGAGAAAAGGTCCGGTATCATCTCTGGAAAAACCAAAAGTCATTTGGGTTAAATCATTGGTGCCAAAAGAAAAGAATTCCGCATTTTTGGCAATCCTGTCAGCCACCAAGCAGGCCCGCGGGATTTCTATCATACTTCCGACCTTATACTCAATCCGGCATTTCTCCAGGCTGAATATTTCTTCTGCTTTTTGATCAATCACTTCCTTCAAGAACTCGAATTCCCTTTCGATTCCAATAAGGGGGACCATAATTTCAGGAGAAACCTTGATCCCTTTGGCTTTAACCGCTAAGGCCGCTTTGATAATGGCCTCGGTTTGCATTTCGGCAATTTCAGGGTAGGAGATAGCCAATCGACAACCCCGATGACCAAGCATGGGATTAAATTCCTTCAGGCTCTGTCTTTTTTGCTCCAGACGGGAAATATCGGTACCCATTGATTTGGATAATTTTTCCAAATCCTCATCAGAATGGGGTAAAAACTCATGGAGTGGAGGATCCAGCAGTCTTATGGTTACCGGGAAACCATCCATGGCTTCAAAGATTGTGATAAAATCATTCATCTGCATGGGAAGAATTTTACTCAAAGCCAATATTCTTTCTTCTTTCTCTTCTGAAAAAATCATCTCCCTGACTGCATCAATTCGCTCTTTTTCAAAAAACATATGTTCGGTTCGGCATAGTCCGATACCTTCAGCTCCGAATTCACGTGCAATGATGCTGTCTTTGGCACTGTCGGCATTTGTTCTAACTCGGATTGTCTTTACCTCATCCACCCACTGCAAAAACTCCTTAAAACTACCTGAAATCTCAGGCATGGTTAATTGAAGCTGACCTTCTATCACTTCACCGGTTGAACCATTGAGAGTAAGATAATCGCCTTCTTCAAACAATTTTCCAGCAATTTCACAGGTGTTGTCTGATTTTACAATCAGTTCACCACATCCAGCCACACAACACTTTCCCATTCCTCTGGCAACCACGGCAGCATGTGAAGTTAATCCTCCGGTAGAAGTTAAAATTCCCTGAGAGGCATCCATCCCGGCAATATCCTCTGGAGATGTTTCTTTGCGGAGCAAAACCACTCGTTCTCCCTTGGCTGCCATTATTTCTGCACTACGGGCAGTAAAAACAATCTTACCGACAGCAGCCCCTGGTGATGCCGGAAGCCCAGTGGCCAGGGCCTCATATTTCTGGCTGGTATCAATATTGGGATGTAAAAGCTGAGATAACTGTTTTGGATTTACCCGCATAATGGCTTCGGTTCTGGAAATCA
>DAOVIP010000276.1 GCA_030671465.1 Candidatus Aminicenantota bacterium
CAATAACGGAGAGCTCTTAAGCTATGCCATTTCAGAGCATGTGGAAAATGCCGGGGTTCATTCCGGTGATGCCACCCTGGTCTTACCACCTCAGCGAACCTATCTGGAAACCATGCGTCGGATTAAGATTATCACCCGGAAAATTGCCCGGGCACTTGAAATCACCGGGCCATTTAATATTCAATTTCTGGCCAAGGACAATGATATCAAGGTCATTGAATGTAATCTAAGGGCTTCCAGAAGCTTTCCTTTCGTATCGAAAGTTTTCAAAATTAATTTTATTGACCTGGCCGTGAGGATCATCATGGGGGATCCTGTTCCCCCGATTGACCGCTCTGCCTTTGATCTGGATTATGTGGGAGTCAAAGCCCCTCAATTTTCCTTTACCCGCCTGAAGGGTTCAGATCCGGTACTGGGTGTGGAAATGACCTCAACCGGAGAGGTGGCCTGTCTGGGTGATGATTTCAATGAGGCTTTTCTAAAAAGCCTGATTTCAGTTGGATTCAAATTACCTAAAAAAAATATCTTTATATCAGCTGGCCCACTGGATTCCAAGGTGGCTTTTCTGAAGAGTATGATTGTTCTGCATGAGCTGGGTTTTCATTTTTATGCCACCAAAATGACAGCAAATTTTATGAAAAAAAATGGCCTGAAAGTGGAAGTACTCTACTGGCCGCTGGATCAAAAGGCCCCCAAAGCCCTGGACTATCTGGCCACCGGTCGAATTGATCTGGTGATCAATATCCCGGAAAGTATTGATAAAGAGGATCTGGACAATGAATATTTGATCCGACGCAAGGCAGTGGACATGAATATACCGCTGATTACCAATCTTCAATTGGCCAAACGCTTTGTTGAGGCCATACACAGAACATCTTTATCCGATCTGAAAATAAAAAGTTGGGATGAATACCATTTATAACTCTGATGGAAATGAGAGTCTGTTGAGATTCGGTTAAAAAAATAATTATTTTGCTTGATTATATTTTTTTGTTTCATTACAATTTTTTCATTGCGTTACAAAACTGCATGTAAAAAACTTTAAAAGAGGAGGAAGTATGAAGAAATTTTCCAAAGTTCTATTGGTTTCAACCTTAACCCTTATCTTTTCCATTTCTCTTTTCTCAAACGGTCTCAACCTGAACAGTATCGGATCAAAGGCCAGTGCCATGGGAACGGCTTTTATCGGGCTGGCTGATGACTTCAGCGCGGTTTTCTTTAATCCCGCCGGCTTGACCCAGATGAAAGAGGCCAATCTGACCATTTTCGGAACCGATTTGATTCCCACCGGTACCTACCAGTTTGAAATGGCTGGCATTGATACCCAGACCGATAGCGAGATGCATCCCTCCGGTGCGCTGGCTTATTTTAAGCCTGTATCGGATAAACTGATACTGGGTCTGGCCGTTTATGTGCCCTCGGGCAGTGGCGGTACCTGGAATGGGGACGATCTTGCTCCCTTGACAGGAGGGATCCCTTACAATTGGTCAAGTAAGATCTTTGCCATTTCCCTTTCACCGGTAATTGCCTATCAAATAACCGATAACTTCTCGGTTGGTGCCACCCTGAATATCAGTTATGGCATGTTGTCTACCGAATCACCCGGAGTCGGCCAGTATTCCGAAGATTTATCCGGAATTTCCTTTGGGGCCACATTGGGTGTGCTGTTTGCTCCTTCTGATTTTATAAGCATCGGAGCTTCGCTGAGAACCGCTTCCAAAATCAATTTTGAGGGTGATGCCGTCATGGAAGGTTTTGCTCTTTTAGGCCAGGAAACAACGGCCACTGCCTCCCGGGATGCCACCTGGCCTATGGTGGCTGGAATCGGTATTGCGATAAAACCCATCGATAAATTGACAATTGTGGCTGATGCGGTCTGGACCAACTGGGCCAAGATGGATATGATTGAGGTTGAGTATGATGATCCCGGCTGGCAGCCCACCCTGGATGCAGTCGGTGTGGATTATGATTATGATCTGAGATGGGAAGATACCTGGCAGATCAAATTGGGCATGGAATATCAGGTTTCCGAGTGTCTTGCCTTAAGAGCAGGCTGGTATTCTGACCCGGCTCCGTCTCCCATTGCCACCCAGAATATTTTGCTTCCCAATATTGATTACAATGCCATTACGGTCGGAATCGGCTACAAGAAGAACAAGATTGCCATTGATTTTGGTTTCGAATATGTCATGGGTACAGACAGGGTAGTACCGCTAACCGAACTGGATGCCATGCCCGGAACTCACGGCATGGATATTCTGGTACCCAATCTCACCTTCACCTATTATTTCGGAGGGGAATAGAGTTAATTCATTCGACTATATTGATTTTTAAACCGATCGGACAGTGGTCCGAGCCATATATACCGGAAAGAATAAAGGAATCGGTAATGTTGTCAACCAGATTTTCATTGACAAAAAAATAGTCGATCCGCCACCCGATATTTTTTTCCCGGGCCCTGAACCGGTAGGTCCACCAGGTATACTGTTCCGGCTCCTGATTGAAGAGCCGGAAGGTATCCTGGTATCCCGATGCGATCAGCTTGTCGATCCAGGCCCTTTCGATCGGTAAGAATCCCGATCGGTCTTCATTGTTCTTGGGATTTTTAAGGTCAATGGGTTTGTGGGCGGTGTTGTAATCGCCCATGATGATCAGGTTTTTGCCACTGTCCTTCAAGCGGTTGAAGTATTTCAGGCTCTCATCGTAGAATTTCAATTTATACTGCAGCCGCTCCTCACTCATCTGGCCGTTGGGAAAATAGATATTAAATACAGTAAATGCGTCATACTCCAGCTCGATAATCCGGCCTTCCTGGTCCAGGACTTTATAGGGGAAGCCGTGGGTCTTAATGGCCAGGGGGGAGGTCCGGAAAAAGACTCCGGTGCCGCTGTAACCCTTGCGTTCGGCAAAATTCCAGGCGGTCCGGTAAGCCGGCGATCGATGGATCTCTTTGGGAAGCTGGTGTTCCTGGAGCTTGGTTTCCTGGATGCCCAGGATATCCGGTTTCTGCGCTTCCAAAAAATCCATGAAACCCTTGTTGATGACTGCCCGCAACCCGTTTACATTCCAGCTTAAAATATTGATGGTTTTCATGAGGTTATTGTACCGGAATCCCGACATGACATGCAATTTTTTTTCAGTTTAACAGAACCAGTCTGTTTTTTTATTCGTACATTGGATTAGATGTGTTCACGTTAATCGGAGGCAACACCATGAAAAAAGTATTTACATTAATCCTATTGCTGGGGCTGGCTGTTTTTTCATATACAAAAAAAGTAGCCACATTTCCGGAATTGATGAGGCCTACCCGGATCATGGTGGACAACAATCGAATTTTTGTTGTTGAATTTCCATATATTTATATTTATTCCTTAACGGATTACAAAATGGTTAAAAAGATTGGCGGTCAGGGGGAGGGGCCCAAGGAATTCATGGGTCAGCTTAATCTTCTGCCATATCCGGATCATATCATTATCAACAGTCAGGGCAAAATAACCTACTGGA